>NZ_JACOOD010000025.1:0-58298 GCF_014287405.1 Bacteroides sp. NSJ-48
TTTGGCCGTCAAACCTTGTTTTCGGGGGAATACCTAAAGATACAAAAAAGCCAACTAATTCGCAATAATTTGTGTATGAATTAGTTGGCTAATTTTGTAATATTTAATGAATGTCCCTATTTATAACCCGATATAATTGGAATATAGCAACTTGCTGCCAAATGCATGAGGAAAAAGCAGCATAGCCAAAAGAAAATATAGCAGAACTTAAAATATAAAAGAGGTTGTGCCAACGTTTTGACACAACCTCTATTGCTTATTGTTTGTTATTTGTATCCTTATCGGAATTACTTGACTTCCTCAAAATCAACAGCATCTCTGTATGAGCAACTTGCGTACACGTGTTGCAATTATATCGCAAATCCGAAAATAAGCATCCATAAGCAACTACAGCTCTTGGCTGCAAAAATATAAAATTTTCCAATAAATATCGTGATATAAACGCATAATAATCAAAAGCATGGCACGAATTTAACAGAATCTCCACTTTTATCCTTACCTTTGTACATGATATTGGGGAATTGTACCCTAACAATTATAAGGAAACGATGCAAATTCATAACAATACATTGATAGCGGAATGCTCGGCTTACGATTTCAAGGAAATGCTAGAACGTAAGAAGGTGAAGTCATGGCTTAAATCTGTATCGGCTTTTGCCAATACGGATGGTGGCAGTTTGTTCTATGGAGTGAACGATGACGGAGTGATTGTTGGTTTGGAGAATCCGCAAGCCGATGCCGATTTTATCAGCGAAACGATAAAGGCAAGACTTGACCCTGTACCGGAAATACAACTTATTCCGATAGAACACGAAGGGCACTCTTTGCTTGAAGTGAAAGTAAAGGCAGGAACACTTACACCTTATTACTATTATCAGGACGGAACACGTACCGCATATGTACGGGTTGGCAATGAAAGCGTGGAGTGTAATTCACAACAACTTCTTTCGTTGGTATTGAAAGGTACACACATGACATGGGATTCACTACCTACACAAGTGGATGCCAGCAAGCACTCGTTCATCATCCTTGCCAATACCTTCCGCGAGCAAACCCATCAGGAATGGAATGACAAGTATCTGGAATCATTCGGTCTGGTTACTCCTGACGGTAAACTGACCAATGCCGGATTATTGTTCGTGGATAACTGCACTGCATTCCAATCACGTATCTTCTGTACCCGTTGGACTGGACTCTATAAAGATGATGCCATCAGTTCTGTAGAGCATCGGGATAACCTCGTATTGCTCTTGAAATACGGCATGGACTTCATCAAGAACTACACCATGAGTGGATGGGTGAAGATGCCCAACTATCGTCTGAATCTCCCCGACTATTCTGACCGTGCCATCTTTGAAGGGTTGGTAAACCATCTTATCCATAGAGATTATACCGTAATGGGCGGTGAAGTACATATTGACATTTATGATGACCGCGTAGAACTAGTATCACCGGGCGCTATGCTTGACGGCACACAAATTCAAGACCGTGACATATACAAAGTACCATCCATGCGCCGTAATCCTGTTATTGCAGATATGTTCACACAGTTGGATTATATGGAGAAACGTGGCTCCGGCTTACGCAAAATGCGGGAACTTACGGAGAAGCTACCCAATTTCCTGCAAGGAAAAGAACCTCAATATCAAACGGAAGCAACTTCTTTCTACACGACTTTCTATAATTTGAACTGGAGTGAGAACGGCAGAATACCAATTGAGGAAGTGGCTAACAGAGTAAATAGTACCCTCGAAAAGTACCCTGTAAACGAAGAAAGTTCGGATGGAAAGTACCCTGTAAACGAAAATAGTACCCTCGAAAAGTACCCTGTAAAACGAAATGTCAACAAACCTGTTGGTAGAACGGCTCAACGTATTATAGATATGGTTATATCTAACCCAATGATAACTCGTGAGAAAATGGCAAATGAATTGGGTATCTCTTTGGATGGTGTCAAGAAACAGATAAAGAACCTTCGAGATAGAGGCATTCTCATCCATGAAGGTTCTGACAAGGCTGGTTATTGGCGTATAATTGTTAAACCATAAGCCGAGCAATAAACCTATGGGAACATCTTTCATTCCACTTTGTGCAATAATTGTCGTCTTGATTATCGCCTTTTTGTTTGCTTCCTTACCGCAGATAAACCATAAAACGCGATACAGAGTACTTTATGCAATAGCCATCATCATGCTATTTGCCGTTATTCCTATCAGTGAGTATATGTCTGAGAATACCAAAAATCCAAACAGCAATTATCTGCTTGTACTAATATTCGACATTGCAGTAGGTTATTTCTGTATGTACATTGCCGCATTGCTGAAATTCAATGTCCTTAAACGAAAGAATCAAGCATTGGAAAATGCCTTGACCGAAAAGCAACAAGAAAATGTAGCAATTCTATTGGAACATCAGAATGAAAAGCAGCAAGCACTTCAGCAAAGAGAACTTGAATGGTTAGCAGATAAAATCAAAATGTTCACAGAGGAAGAGCAGAAAGCTATTCTTGCCAATGCTTGCGCATTTGCAGAACACGGTTTGATAATCACTCCCTCAATAACCATTCAGCTAACAAATACATGTAGTCAGCAAGATCTTATGTACTTTGTTTGTTCTGCTTTTTTCAACATGGGTAAGAAGCGTAGTGATATTGTAAGTTTCTTATCTCAGGTCTTTCCGCTTTACTTTCCTGCAGGAGAAAGTGTATTGGCTAAAAAGATGCCGGGGTTGGAAAAAGTAAAAGAGCGAAGGGGAAAAGAAGAATGATACTGCTGCTATGGTACCGATACTTGTGATTTCTTCGGAGAAAGGCAAAAACAGTCCATTCATTTTGCGTCGTCTCGATGATGACGTTTATAAACCATTACCTACAACAATTCATACTTATTAATGGGTAATAAGTTCATGATAAACTTTAAAAACAAGTAAATTCTAACTAAATATTAAAAACATGTGGAAAAATACACAATAAATGAGTATTTTTATCGATCTAAGTAAGAAATAGCAGAGATTAGATTATGAGTGTTAAACAAATACCCAATAGATTAAAAGCGGCATTGGCCGATAACAACAAGACAAGCAAATGGCTTGCTGATCAGTTAGGAAAATCAGATATGACGGTTTCCCGATGGTGTACTAACCGCTCACAACCTTCTGTCCACCAATTGATAGAGATAGCTAATCTCTTAGATGTTGATGTATCAGAACTGCTTAATAGAACTAAATGATTAACGTATGAAGTACAGATTTATAGACTTGTTTGCAGGTGCTGGTGGACTCTCAGAAGGTTTTATTAGAGCTGGTTATGAAGCCATAGCACATATTGAGATGGATCACTATGCTTGTGACACATTAAAAACCCGTGCGGCATTTCATTATTTAAAGGAGAACGAAAAGCTTGATATATACGAAGATTATCTCAAAAGCAAGAAGGAAAAAACAGATGGAAGCTGGTTATGGAATCAAGTTCCTAAACATGTCATTGACTCGGTTATTCAAGAAGCTATAGGAAAAGAAACATTACCAAGCCTTTTTGAAAGAGTAGATAAGCTATGTAATGGTAAGCCCATTGATATAATAATTGGAGGTCCACCGTGCCAAGCATATTCTGTAGCTGGTCGTGCCAGATTAGGTAAGAAAATAGAAGAGGACCCTCGTAATGACTTATATAAATTTTATGTAGAATTCCTTAAGCGTTATAGACCCAAAATGTTTGTGTTCGAGAATGTTTTAGGAATTCTTACAGCCAAAGGTGGTGAACCATTCAGAGATCTTATACGTTTGGTGCGTGAACTAGATTATGACATTGATTTTCGCGAACAAATAGCATCTCAGCATGGCGTTTTACAAAAGCGTCATCGGGTTATTATTGTTGGTTGGCAAAATAAACGAGATACACAAGAAAATACCTCATATCACTATCCATATCTTCTTGAAGAACAAATGCCTTACAAGATAATGAAAGATTTGTTTTGTGACTTGCCTATAATAAAAGCAGGTGAGGGTACACTTTGTGGAATTGTTCATTATACAAAGCCTTTGGCCGATATGGAATACCTCAAGGCATCAGGAATAAGGGGAGTTATGAGCTTTACAACTCAACACATTGCACGTCCTAATAACCCTACAGATAGAGAAATCTACAGGCAAGCTGTTGAGCTGTGGAATGAGGGAAAACGTTTACGGTATGACAAACTTGATCCATCACTACAGAAACATAAAAATACACAGACATTCTTGAATAGGTTTTGTGTTGTAGCTCCAAACGGTATATGCCACACTGTTGTTGCGCATATTGCTATGGACGGACATTATTACATTTATCCAACACCTAATCCCACTACAGATAATGTACGCTCTATTACAATACGTGAAGCTGCAAGAATTCAATCATTCCCTGATGACTACTTCTTTGAAGGAAGTCGCTCTGCTGCATTTAAACAAATTGGTAACGCTGTTCCTGTAGTATTTGCAGAGAAGATAGCTTTAGAGATAAAAAAAATATTAGCTCATGAAGATGAATTACGAAGAACTCAAAACCGCTAACGCTACACCTGCTGCTGCGTCCATGATTGAGACTTTTCGAGCCATGGGCTATAGTTTGGAAACAGCAATGGCTGATATATTAGATAACTCTATATCAGCTGGAGCGAATAATATCTGGATTTCGAGAATCTGGAAAGGTGGCCAATCCATAATCACTATTAAAGATGACGGTATTGGAATGAATCATCAGGAACTGATTGAAGCTATGAGACCTGGTTCTCAGAATCCTTTGGAAGAACGTTCAAAAAGCGATTTAGGTCGATTTGGCTTGGGGTTGAAAACCGCCTCTTTCTCTCAATGTAGAATACTTACCGTATATAGTAAAAAGGCTGATTACAAACCCGTTTATTGGACTTGGGACTTGGACTACGTTGCAAAAACAAACCAATGGGAACTTCTTCAATGGATTCCTGAAGAATACATCAATGCTCTTGATGATGTTTCTCATGGTACTTTGGTTATATGGTCAGATTTAGACCGAATCATTAACCCAGATACAAGTGAGATTGATATTAACTCAAAGACCAAATTTTCTTCACTATTAGATAAGGTGAAACGGCACATTTCAATGACTTTTCACCGTTTTATAGAAGAAAAGGCTGTGAAAATTTTCTGGTGCGAACATGAAATTGAGCCTTGGAATCCATTCTGTGAAAATGAGCCAAAGACGCAGATTAGACCCACCGAAAACATTATCGGTGGAATATCTGTCAAGGGGTATGTTTTGCCTCATAAAAGTGCTTTTTCTAGCGAAGCAGCCTATCTTAAAGCAGAAGGTATTAATGGATGGGCAGCTCAGCAAGGATTCTATGTATATAGAGGGAAAAGGTTACTTTTAGCTGGTGATTGGCTTGGTCTATTTCGAAAGGAAGAACACTATAAGTTAGTGAGAATCAGAATAGATTTACCAAACACATTGGATACCGAATGGCAGATTGATATAAAAAAATCAAGAGCTTACCCTCCAATGCAAAATAGAAGTCAACTAGAATCTTATGCTAAAGCTGTAAGATCAATAGGTTGTGAAGTTTATAGACATAGAGGAAGGATAATAAAACAGAAAGCTGGTACAACTTTTCAATCTCTATGGTGCGAGAAGAAGAAAGATAATAAATGGTTTTTTGTGGTTAATCGTGACCATGACATGATCAAGCAGATAAAAAGTATGGCCATTGACAATCCTGAGAAGGCAATCAATACACTTCTTTGCTTTATAGAGGAGACATTACCTACTAAAACTATTTATATCAACGAAGCAAAAGGAGAAGAATCTCAACTTGAACCTTTTATAGGTATCAATCCTTCTATTATTACTGATATTATGCGGACTATGTATGATAACCAAATTAAAATGGGGAAATCATCAGAACAAGCCAAAGCATATCTAAAAACAGTTGAACCTTTTAACCTCTTTGAGGATTTAATCGATAATTTATAACTATGCAGAATCAGATTATTAACATGTGCCGAGTTCTTATCGGTCCAAATGCCGTTGTTACAGACAATCAGATTAATGATGCTATAGAAAGAGTATCACTAATCTTTCCCAATATGGATGTTGCGCAAATAAAAAACGAATTACTATCCTTGTATGGAGTTAGAATTCAGGACTTTCAAATACTTGAAGGGAACGAAAGAAGACAACCTTGGCTTAGAGATTTCAAAGCTGAGCGCAAATCTACATGGGATTTTTGGGTGAGATATAAACAGTATTTATCTGAACAGAAAGGATTTGCCCCACTTGTTATTCAGAAGTTAGACGAAATGAGTGACCGAATTTTGGATAATTTGTTTAATCCTCAATCAACCAACATCACAATTGATAAAAAAGGATTAGTTGTAGGTCAAGTCCAATCTGGTAAAACAGCCAATTACACAGGCTTGATTTGCAAAGCAGCTGATGCAGGATTCAATTTTATCGTTGTATTAGCAGGCATATTGAATAACCTGAGAAGTCAGACTCAAAGTCGAATTGATGAAGGTTTTCTAGGCTTTGACACCCAATACGAACGAGCATACAATATTAATAATACAACAAAAATCGGTGTAGGACTGATTCCGGGTTTTGATTCTGCTATTGCTAATTCCTATACAACAAGTCTGGACTCTGGAGATTTCAATAGTAGGGCAGCAAATACAGCTGGGTTCAACTTCAATGCACCACAACCCATTATTTTGGTAGTGAAAAAGAACGCAGCAGTTTTAAAACGCTTAAACACTTGGCTGAAAGCTCAAGCAGGAGGCCACAAGATTGCAAATAAATCTCTGCTGCTGATTGATGATGAAGCAGATAATGCTTCAATCAACACGAAGAAAGACAAAGATTTAGATCCTACAGCAATAAATAAAGGTATTAGAACGTTGATTGGACAATTCAATAGGTCTGCCTATGTTGGATATACAGCCACACCTTTTGCTAATATATTTATAGCACAAGATGAATCAGATTTGTTTCCACGTGACTTTATTATCAATCTCCCTGCACCAACTAATTACATTGGTCCTGAAAAAGTATTTGGGACAAGTATGGATGTTGAGGAGGAAGAAGACTTATTGCCGATTGTCGTTCCAATTAGCGATTATTCGACTTTCATACCCGAGGGGCACAAAAAGAATGATCCCAAACCAACATTTGCAGATATACCAGAGTCGTTAAAAACGGCTATTAAGAGCTTTATATTGACATGTGCCATACGCTTAGCAAGAGGTCAAGAAAACAAGCATAACTCTATGCTTATCCACGTTTCTCGCTATCAGCTATGGCAAAATGAAATAAAAGAATTGGTAGCCCAACAGTTTTCTTATTATAAGCAAGAGATAGAAGCTAACGATCCATCTGTGCTTAGGGAATTTCAAGATTTGCTTGAGCATGACTATACTGAAACAACGAATAAAATTAAGAATTCAACGCTTTCTGGTATTAATCACTGCTTACAAGTCCACCAATGGAAAGATATTAAGCCTTTGCTTTTCAAAGTCGTTCAGAAAATAGAAGTAAAATCCATTAACGGGTCTTCTGGAGATGTTGTTGATTATCAATTGAATTCTAAAAATGGAGTTTCTGTTATCGCTATAGGTGGAGACAAACTATCTCGAGGTCTGACGTTGGAAGGACTTTCTATAAGCTATTTCTTACGTGCTTCTAAAATGTATGATACACTAATGCAGATGGGTAGATGGTTTGGTTTTCGTCCAGGATATGTTGATTTATGCCGTCTATTTACAAGTGCTGAACTCAATGAATGGTATCGACACATTGCCATCGCTAGTGCTGAGTTACGTGAAGAATTCAACTATCTTGCAGAATCAAGAAGTACACCAGATAAGTATGCTCTCAAAGTACGTACACATCCTGGATGCCTACAAATCACGGCTCTTAATAAGATGAGAAATACTAAGGAAATTCAAGTATCATGGGCTTCTCGACTCATTGAAACTTATCAATTGCCGATTGATAAGGGATTAATGAATAGAAATCTTGTTGCTACTGATGAGTTTCTGGCCGGATTAGGTGAACCCGTAATCAAAAATGGAGACTATCTTTGGAAGAATGTTCCAGCAAATCAAATCTGTGATTATTTCAATGAATTTACTGTTGCAGAATCTCTCAAAAAGGTAAATCTTGAATTAATTGTTAAGTACATCGATGAGCTACAAGGACATAGCGAGTTGACGAATTGGAGCGTTGCTCTGATGAATAAGTCGGCTGTAAGTGGTCCTAATAAGAAATATTGTTTCTGCAACAAATATAAAGTTAATTGTTTCTATCGTAATAGAGCTATTGATACAGATTACAAAACATACTTTATTCGAAAGAATCATATCGTCGGTAATCAAGCTGATGAATTTGTAGATTTAGAAAAAGATGTGCTAAATGAAGCTTTAGAAACAACAAAGCAAGAAGCTATAGATAATGGTAAAATTTGGTCTAAGGCATATCCAAAACCATTGGTTGTACGTAGTAGTTTTAGACCCAAAACTCAACCACTACTCATAATTTATCCATTAAATCCAATAGGTGCTAACGTCATGAAGAATGGTGTGCCAGCTGAAGGTTCAACTATATTTGTCGAAAGTGATGATCCATTTGTTGGGTTTGCCATTTCCTTCCCAGCAACAGATACATCGTTTGCTGTAAATTATAAAGTGAATATGGTAGGAGAATATGCTGATATTGAGGATAATTTCGATAACGAAAACGATAATGAGTATGGAGAATAAATATCAGATTATAGAGTTGTGGAGCTCGTTAAAAAGTCTTGCGACAATAGGGCTTGTGAAGAAGCTTTACGACACGACATTACCTATACAGGTATATGCCACATATAGCTATCCCGATGACATAATAGGTATTGCTGTCTCTTTCTCGAAAGAATTCAAGATTGATGTCACATCTTTAAGCAATTTAAGTGAGCTAAAAATTAGGCAGCTCATCGACACATCAATGCCTGGACAAAAAATGCTCCATGTTCAGCTAATGAGGAATGAGAACCAAAGAGTCTTTGCTGCATTATGTGAGGATCTGGTAAATGCACTTAAACCACTATCCGATCCAAAAGGAATGGCACAAGAATTTACAAATCAACTATATAAATGGAAAAACTTGTTTGATAAGATGAAATTTGACGGCTTATCAAAAGAAGAACAACAAGGTTTATATGGAGAATTAGTATTCCTTAGAAAAATGCTAAGTCGAAGTACTAATGATGCCTATGCGTCTACATTAAAGCTTTGGACAGGAGTTGAGAAGACAAATAAAGACTTTCAAGGTGATAATTGGGCTGTTGAAGTTAAAACAACATCTTCTACTAATAATGCTCAATTCATAACCATAAACGGAGAACGACAATTAGATAATTCACTTGTAGCCCATTTGTTTATCTACCATTTAGTATTGGAAGTATCCAAAATTAATGGAGAGAGTTTACCTATGATTGTAGCAGAAATAAAAAATCTCCTCAGTAGCAATGTACCTGCATTATGTATCTTTGAGGAAAAACTTATTGAAGCGAAGTACATAGCTAATCATGAATCCTTGTATGCTGAACATTTTTATAAAAAAAGGAACGAAAAGTACTATAAAGTATTAGCTGATTTCCCAAGAATCATGGAAAATGATCTTAGAAAAGGAGTAAGTAATGTTGTTTATGCCATTTCTATCGGTATGTGCGATGAATATTTAGTTTCTGAAGGGGTCTTATTTAATACCATTAAATGATATGCATAATGATATAAATAAATATTATCTATCTCTTATTCAGGAGATTTCGTCCCGCCAATTATCTAATGAAGATGGCGATAATCAAGAACAGACATTCACAAGATATGTTCTTGATGTATTATCTGAAGCTGGAGAAACTGAGAATGCAACAGTAGCTTTTGATGAAAAAGACCTAGGAACCAAAAAACAGCATAAAATTAATGGCTATGCAATAGCAGATAATTATGAGACTGTTGACTTATTCATATCTATTTATGGATGTGAAGAAAGTATTTATTCAACATCTAAATCAGAAATAGATAGAGCTTCCACTAGAATTATTAATTTCTTCAGGAAGGCTGTATATGGAGATTATGCAAACGAAGTAGCAGAATCATCTGAAATATTTGAATTTGCAAATACATTATCTTCATACCAAGAGCTAAAAAATAATTTGGTAAGAGTTAATGCATTTATTCTTACGAATGGTGAGTATAAAGGCGAATTTCCTGCCAATGTAGATATATGTGGATATAAGATATTCTTCCGTGTTATAGACCTTCGCTATCTTTACCAGATGACTGTAGAATCGCGTGTGCCTATTGAAATTAATTTCAAGGAAGAAGGATATACTGTTCCATGTTTATCTGCCGCTTCTGAAAATCCCGATTATCAAGCATATGTAGCTATAATACCAGGAACTTGTTTAGCCAATTTATATGAAAGATTTGGTGCCAGATTATTGGAGCAAAATGTCCGTTCTTTCCTCCAGTTTACAGGAAAAATCAATAAAGGTATCAGAGATACAATAAAAAAAGAGCCACATATGTTTTTGGCTTTCAACAACGGATTAGCGGCTACTGCTGATCACATCGAATTAGATTCTACCGGCAGAAACATTGTCAAAATATCTAATTTACAGATAGTAAATGGCGGTCAAACAACAGCGTCTATTTATCACACATGGAAAAAAGACAAGGCTGATATATCTGGCATTTTTGTTCAAGCAAAAATATCTGTTATCAAAAGAGCAGAAGAATTTGCAGATATTGTGTCACGCATTTCTCGATATGCAAATACTCAAAACAAGGTAAATGATGCTGATTTTACTGCCAATAATGCACATCTTGTAGCTTTCGAAAAATTGTCTCGATATATCTTGACGCCAATAACAGAAGATTCAAACATCCAGACGTACTGGTTCTTCGAAAGAGCAAGAGGACAATATAAGAATCTTCGTCAGAAGGAGGGATTTACCAAATCTCGCCAAGCCGCCTTTGACTTAAAATACCCCAAGAAGCAGGTTATAACAAAGGTTGAGCTAGCTAAGTATATAAACGCATACGAAGATGTGTATGATGGGAAAAAAATTGCCATCGGTCCGTTTATAGTGGTACGTGGTAACGAAAAGAACTACAGCAAGTTCATTAACAACAACTTACCTGAAAATATTAAAAACCTCAATAGCATATATTATGAAGATGCCATTGCAAAAACGATATTATTCAGAACTGCCGATAAAAGATATGGAACCAAGGTATCAGGAAATAATATTGGTGAGTTAAAACAGGTTGTTGTTCCATATGCTATATCTTTATTAACTACTATAACAAAGGGCAAACTAAACCTCTACAAAATATGGAAGAACCAATGCCTTTCTAATGCTCTTTCAGATTTCATCTATGAGCTAATGAAACAAATTAATGATTTCATTCTCAAAGAATCACCTATATCGCACTATATTGAGTGGTCTAAGAAAGAAGAGTGTTGGGAAAAAGTTAAGGCATATACATGGTCTTACGATTTGAATGATATAAAATCAGATCTTATTAATTCTTCGACTCCAGCCAGAAAAGTTTTTTCACTGAGTTCTGACGAAAATGACGAAGATGTTGCGCATGATATGGAAATCATAGAATCTATTCCATATCCGCTGTGGAGAAAAATTGCAGAATGGGGAAAAGAAACAGATTATTTATCTATCAACTATCAATCTGCTGCCCAAGAAACTGCTCATAAGTTGAAGTTTAATCATAAGTTCACTGATTCAGATAGAAGAAAAGCCATAAATATCTATAATATCGTTTGTGAAAAAAACATCGATTTATTGTTTGAGGCAGACAAACTTGCTTCCGAAACCAATAGGGCATCTAGCGCAATTCATGCCTCCTCTACTGATTATGATAACGATAATATCACTATTGAGCTAGTTCAAAAAATGGTTGAGTGGGATCGTAGACGTAGAATTCTAAAAGATTGGCAATGGAAAGTTATGGATGAGATTGCCAAGGGAAAACGTCCATTGGATGAAAGAATGAAAAGAGGTATGTATATAAACTATATAACTCTCAAAAAAAGAGGGTTTACTGAATAAAAAGATTGTGTAGATTCAAAAACGAAGTGCTCATTTGGCAAAGAAAAAATCCACAATAAAACAAAAGCAATAGAGAAAATTTACGAGAATATTAAACCAAACTTAATTGAATATTATAAATGATATGCAATTCCTATCATCAATATGGACAAACTGACCAAAGAACAGCGTCATAAATGCATGTCCGCAATAAGAGGGAGAAATACGAAACCTGAATTATTGGTGCGAAAATTCCTTTTTAGCCGTGGCTTCCGCTATCGGCTAAATCATCCTTGTCTTCCCGGTCATCCCGATTTGGTACTTCGCAAATACCGGACGGTCATTTTTGTGAACGGCTGCTTTTGGCATGGTCATGATAATTGCAAATATTTCCGCTTACCTAAAACCAATATTGAATTTTGGTCAAACAAGATAGAAAGGAATAAAGAACGAGATAAAAAAGAACAATGCCAGCTTGCTGCCATGGGCTGGCATTGTATCACGATTTGGGAGTGCCAACTAAAACCAAAAGTCCAGATACAAACACTTGAATCGTTAGCTTATACATTGAACCATATTTTTCTTGAAGACAGGAAAATAAAAACATACGAGTTATCTGATACTGACAGTACACTTGTGGCAGCAGAACCAGAAGTGACTTATGGAAGAAATAAGCAACAATAAAGAACTATTGCTTATTTTCTCCGATGACTATTCCATATTTCTTTTTAGCTCTATTCCTACTTTTTCTATCAAGTACTGATGCTGTTCCTTCACCGCCCGATACATCGAATAATGTGCAAAGGATTCTTCCTTATACTTCACGCTACTAACCGACGCAGTAACAGCCCACGTAACAATGATGACAATAAAGACTACAACATATCGGAACTTTATATGATAGCCACGTATAAACATCCCATTGATATTGGGTGGAATAACCGTTACTGGATTTTTCAACTCATTGATTTTGGCAAATATCTCATCCTGCCGTTTTAATATGCTTTCGGTATTTGCCTCGATAGCCATACGATTGAGATTGTAATCGCAAACGTGTCGATAAAGATATTCAAGAAATTTAGACTTCTGCTTGAATAATTCAATGAGTTTCGGGAACCACAGCGAAAACGGCAATGTGTCCGGTTGCTGTTTCCAGACATGTTGCTTTACCACAGATAAGGCTTCGTTCCAGCAAGCACAGAAACTTTTGGCGACTCCATTATAAATGGTCTTTTTGTCAAAGTCCACTTTTACAGATTGCTCTGATTTAGAAATTGTGGTATTCTTTTTTTTCAATACACTCTTTAAGCTCGTTGATACTTTGGCGCAAATTTGCAAGATTTGCTGCTACTACATCTTCTTTCATTATCTTCTACGTTTTGAGTGCTTATAAAAAGATTCGTTTCTTTGGTTATCCTTGTCTTTGTCGTCTCGCCATCCCAGTTCATTACTTGTTCCTCCACCTCCACCGGAAGTTATAGCTTGATGAGGTTGAACAACCAGTTCCGTTGCCACATTGCCCAATGTAGCACAAAGACTGTTAAAACTTAAATCACGGTCAAGTTTAGAACCAGCTATACTATACTCATTTTGACAGAATGATATGCCACGAATTTTATCAGAGTTATCTGTACGATTAAAACGCATATCAATACCCTGACCTTTGAGAATGCCAAGAAAATCATTCCATGAGCGAGATACAACCAGTGCATCAAGAGTTGCAGAACGTAGATTATACTTCCGTAATTGATAAGGACGCAAACGACTCTTGTTTCTGGCTTTACTATTCTTAGGAGCAAAGTACAGTCCATATTCTTTAGTCAAAGTCCGACATACTTTAGTATTACGTATTCTTTCATTGCTGTCAGAAATGAGATTGCCATCATTGTCTATCCGGTTAAATACTAAATGACAATGAGGATGTTTCGTGTCGTGATGTCGGGCTATGATATATTGAGTATTGCGAATCCCCATTTGTTCCATCCATTTCTTGGCTATCTCTACCATCAGCACATCTCCTTCTTCGTTATCAGGGAAACGGCTAATGTCCTGCGAAGAAAAAGCAAGTGATACGTGTTTCACCGGACTTTTTACTTTCGGGCGCATGGACGCTTGTATCTGAAAAGAATCGGCTATGGTTTTATTGCTGATGGCACAGACACCTTCGTATGCTAAAAGTGTGGCACACTTCTTCTTGTTCTTTTGGTCATTGGCATAATTCACTATTCCTCCGAAATCTGCTCTTGTTTTAATCTTTGCTATCATGACTATTGTTCTTTATTTGGTTGATAATTCTACTGACTTCTGATATGATTGAAAAGCATTGTTGCTTGACTGCATCCAAACCATAAGTGTGCATCTGATGGGAAATCTGATTGACATTATTGGCGATGCCGGAAAGGTCACGGATTGCCGATGCCATTTCTGGACTGATGCGCTGACAGACCAGACAATCCATTGCCGCCTGATGGCAAAATTCATTGACAGACAATCCTGCCTATTGGGCTTTGGATTGTATATAGATATAGTCGTTCTCGGTAAACATTACCCGAAAACATTTGGTACGTTTCTGATAGTTCGCCAACTTAGGGCGACCGCCAAGTTTCTTCTCCTTCATATTTATCTTAACTTTCGATGTTCATAAATTGATTTTTTGAGAGTGGCAGTTTCATCCGCTTGCCGCATAGGTTTTAGTGACACTAAAACACAAACTTGCCACTCAAAAAATCTTCCTATATTTCCCTTGCTCTATTCGGTATAGCTTACCATCTCTGATAAAGGTATCCACTTGTTTGCCGTACTTCCATTCTCACCTAAAGCCATGACTGCCGCATCATAATCCTTCTTCGTGAATGTTTCAGGCAGCATATTATAAAGGGTATTCCTTCGTGCATAAATGCCAGTTTCTTGCGAAGCGAAATTGAATCGTTTGGACTGATTTCCTAACAAATTCTGATAAATGAATACGGCATGATAAAGTAAGGTCTCGCACATATTCATGGCTATAGAATAGTCATACTCATGGCAAACCAATCGTTCTGCCCCGTCAAGTAAGGAAGAATTACGATGTACATTCTCCAAATTCCGGACAGCGGTCAGCACCATCATTATACGATAAGCAATCAGCCCCATCCGTCTGACTACTCCCTGCATCTTGTTATCCACTTCGTCACAACACTCTTCATTCACACGGCTGAGATATTCAATAAAGTGTTCCTGCAAATCGGAAGGAAGGGAAAAGGAATAATTTCCCTGCCGTACAAAATCTTCATGCAGATGGCAGAATTTATCTCCCAACAGTTTGAACATGGCATTTTTAGATTGAGAAATATTGCTTGTAGCAAACACATTTCTTATACCTCGCTTGAAGCGAATGATATAGAAACAAAAGCGACTCATCAATCCGTTCTCCGCGTCAGGTATCAATCTTCTTACCTGTTCGGGAGTTCCAGCCAAAGCTACTGACACTCTTGGATTAGCTACTTCACAATACTCCCTATCCTTGCGACGGCTCAAACTGACCAACTCATGATGAAATGCCTTTCGCAACACATCGGAATAATTGCCATAGTCCGACTTCAATGTCTGGCTTAACGTGTCGCCCTCCGACTCAAACAACAGTCCAACTCCGTCATTATCTCCCAATATTTTCAAGAAAGAGCTTGCGCTACTATTGGCAGGAATAACAAGCATATGCATGGGCGGCTCGGCCGGCATAGTCATTCCACTATCTTTCTTACCTTTGATATAAGCCGCCATAGCTTCTTTATATTCCTGTTCCAATTGCTTTGAAAGTTCATGCAAATTGCGGTTAATGGGTACCACCAGTTCTCTGCATAGGGTTAATGCCCCTTTTCCCATACCTGCATCTGCCACAACAAACAGATAAAGATTCGGATAAACAATGCGTTCATCATACACACCACAAACATTATGAAAGCATACCGACAAACACACAATAGTTCCAATCAATATCGTGTCACGGTCATCCTCCGAGATGGAATTGTTGACAACCTCATTTAGAAAAGGAGGAAGATGCTCAAACACACATTCAGGAAATGCAGGAAGTTCTTCTTCTGATTTTATCCATTTGCCCGTTTTGCCATTTTGGATATTTGGCAAAATGGATAAATGTTCCTTGCCGGACAGAGCCAATGAGATTCCAGCTTGATTTGCCAAATGGAAGAAAGAACGGACAGTAATACCTTGTCCTTTGGATTGCAGACAATGCGTATATTGTTTGTCTGTTTCTTCCCTTTGATAGGTAGGGTAAAATCTGCTGATGCGATGATAATACTCCCGTCCGTTCTCTCCTAATCCATTAACAAGTGCAAAACCCAACTCCACCCAATCTTTATAATTGGGTGCTATATCAATGCCACGTTGTTCCATCTCCTGAACAACACTTTCTACATCGTCTTTTACCTTATTATATATAGGAGCAATATCAGGCGTATGTGTTTGCTGTATTTCAGAAGGGACATTCTCCCAATCTTGGGCGGAAAATATTTTCTTTGACATTATCTTTGTATTTAGGGTTAATATATGCTTGTGGATCATGTGGCAAAAAACATGAACGAGCAACGTCACTTCCGGACATATCTACCAACGGCAAGCCTGTTGCTTTGATACAGTTGGTAACAGCCTTAAAGTACCGGGAATGTTACCAGCCTTTCAAATCAACAGGTATTATCCATTTTAATCCATTACCGGATGGACTGACAAATAATAGCTCCGTATCGAAATACTCATAGTTGAGTAACTTTTGCTTTAGTTCCATAATATTTTCCACATGATCAAAATCCAGGCACATCAATCCGGAGTGCATTATCAGTTCCTTCTCATTCCGCTTACGGAATAGTCCAGAAAAGGTACAATAGTCAAAATGGGTGGCTTTGTACCTTTGGGCTTCAGGAGAAGTTGCCATCAGACGTAAGGCTTCGGTTTGTGGTTGTGCATAATGCCCGGTGATATAGCGGTACACATCCACAATACCTACAGCTCTTATTGGTTCGATGTTCTGGATGGGTTTGCGAAAGAATGAAAAACAATAATCAGTCGTTCCCATTATCTGATAATCTTTTTGGATTCAATAAATCGTCTGGCTTCCTCCATCAAGTCATCCTGTGTCTTATGCGATTTGTTCTTCAACCAGTCATCAATTTCTGATTGTAGAAAAGCCAGAGCCTTATTTATTTTATGTACGGGGATTTGTTTAGCTGAAACCCATCCATAAACCGTTTGCTTGGCAGGATGCGATGGTAGGTAAGCACAAAGCTCGTCTATATCCATCCACTTGGGTGAATTACTTGCCTGCTTATTCTGCAGGGCATTTACTTTAGATTGTAGAGCCTCTACGGACTCAATCAGGTAGGACAATGCATTTGGCATCTCCTCCAACGAATTTACTTTATAAGCCATATCTTTCGTATTTTGGAGTTAATACCACAAAAGTATATGGATGTTTATGGGTGCTAAATAGGTGCTTGAAAGCCACCAATTAACCACTCATTCACCACCGATAGATTTAATTTCATTAACACAAAAGGATAATAAAAGAGGGAGCAAACTCTTTTTATAGTAAAATACTCTCCATTGAGAGTGTCTATGATGCAAAATACCCCTCAAAAAGCAGGTGCTTAATGAGGGGTAAATTATGATGTGTTTATGATTCTTTGTTATAAGTCATTGATGCTCAATGGTGGAAGTTTCCACCATGACCTACAAAGTCAAATTTTCGATGTGTAATGTATTAGCTGCTTTTTCTTTCTGTTCGTTCACGCTGGGCATATAAATCTGGTGGGCTAATGTTTGTATGCCACATTAAAGATTTAGCTATCCGGTAAAATTTTTTATAGTGAATCAAGTAGGTGGAAAAACGAAGTAGTTTTCTTTCTACTCGATTATAGGCTATATTATATATAAATTATTATTATAGATTTATTTATCTATATTTTATTATTATAGATTATTTTACCTATAATCATTGGCGAAATAAAAGAAAATTCATACATTTGTCATCGAATCAATGAACCATAATATGTTTGCAACAATTTCAGCGGATATAGTAGCATCCACTTCCTTGTCTGTGAATGAAACTATAGGATTAAAGCAAAGGATAGAATCATTATTTGACTTGTTAAAAGTGAGTTATCCTGATTTTGAAGGTCGCCAAATAAAAGGGGACTATATAGAGTGTGTAATGCAAAATGTATCAAACGTATTCCGGATAGCCTTTATAATCAAATCCTGCATCAAATCTTTTTCCACAGCTAAAAATGAAAAGACGAAAAATTTCCATACATACGGAATACGGATGGCCATTGGTATTGGAGATATGAGAATAGTGAATACCGAACAAGGCATTTGGGATGGTGAAGCCATATATCTGTCAGGACGTGCGCTTGAGGAAATGAGTTCCCTTAATAAGGGAACAATGTCTGTTCATACAAGTAAAAAGCAATTATCTGCCCCTTTACAAACTATAGCCCTATTGACCGATGCCATATTAAATAATATGACTGTGCGCCAAAGTGAAGTCGTTTACTATAAACTGCTTGGTTTCAAAGAGGCAGACATTGCCAAGAAACTGGGTATATCCCAAGCCAGTGTAAATAATGCTTCTACAGCTACAAAATGGTATTGTATAGAAGAATCCATAAAGTATTTTGAACAGATAAATTTTGAAGGATATGAATAGTTGGTTGTTTTTAAGTCTGTTATTGGCACATGTTATAGGTGATTTTTACCTGCAAAATGATAAATACTGTGCACAGAAAGAGGAAAGGAAATTCAAAAGCTGGTTCCTGTATGTGCATTCGCTTATTATCGGCGTGGTATCATGGGTAGTTGTTCCTGTTTATGAATTCAGATTTTATGCCCTTGCCATTGCTTTTTCTCATCTGGTGATAGATGTTATCAAAACATATAGCCCCAAAGGATTATGGAATTTTGTGATTGATCAGGTTGCTCATTTGGCGATATTGATTATAGTGATATTTTCCTTTGACACTACAACAAAGCTGCCAATTCAATCGATGGATTGCAATGGCAGCTACTCTATACCTCTGTTCATATTGGCGTTACTATTGTGTATCAAGCCTGCAAACATCCTGATTAAGTTGGTCTTAAAGAAATATCAAGTTGGAGAGACACAGTCTTGTGAAAATATCAAAAATGCAGGAGCGTTAATTGGAAATTTAGAGCGTATTCTTACAATCATATTCGTTATCATTGGACAATATGAAGCAATTGGTTTTATAATAGCGGCAAAATCCATACTTCGATTCAAAGACACGGATACAGCAAAAACAGAATATGTCCTTGCTGGAACGTTTCTGAGTTTTGGAATTGCATTGCTGTGTGGTTTAATGGCAACAAAATAACAGATGGACAGTTTTCAAGAGAAATACAATGCGCTTGTCATTAAATACAATGCTCTGCTTGCCGAAAATGAAGAACTGAAGTCAATACTTTCACAGCATGGTATAGTGTATTCCTCCATCAAACGTGCTGATGAAAGTACGGCATTTTCTTCCATAACATATCCTCCAATCAAACTCTCTCTTGATGAGAAAATTGCATTGTTCCGTAACTTTTTCAAGGGACGAGATGATGTATTTGCACGACGATGGTTCAACAAAGCCACAGAAAAGGGTGGTTACCAACCAGTATGTATCAACGAATGGCGCAGAGGAATATGCGATAAGAAAAAGCATAAATGTGCAGAGTGTCCCAACCGCAATTTTGCCACGTTAACCAATCAAGACATATACCGACATCTGGAAGGTAAAGATGAGAACGGATGCGATGTTATAGGTCTGTACGTCGTTACTTCTGATAATAAATGTTCTTTCCTGTGTGCTGATTTTGATGACAAAAATTGCACTCATGGATATAAGAACGATGTATTGGCATTTATTTCCATTTGTAGAGAGTGGAGAATTCCGTTCAGTATAGAACGCTCACGCTCCGGCAATGGTGCGCATGTGTGGACTTTCTTTAATGAACCCATACCGGCTTGCAAAGTAAGGAAATTAGGCAATACAATTCTTACGGAAGCCATGAAGCGCAATGGACGGATTACATTCGATTCATACGATCGTTTCTTTCCCAATCAGGATAAAGTACCGGAAGGCGGATTCGGCAATCTCATTGCGTTACCATTGCAGGGAAAAGCCAGGAAAGCAGGAAACAGCGTTTTTGTAGATGATCAGTTTCTTCCGTTCCAGGATCAATGGGCATACCTATACAATGTAAGAAAAATAGATGAAGGAACCGTAGATGCATTATTGACACAGCATCAGCAGGAAGATTTTGGAACATTGGTCACATCTTCGGAAAATAAACCGTGGGAAATACCAATCATACAAGATGTGACCAAGGAAGACTTTAACGGCATACTTATAATACATAAATCGGACAGGATATATATTCTTTTAAAATCTATTTCAGATAAGGTTAGTAATCATTTGAAACATATTGCGGCGTTTAAAAATCCTGAATTTTACAGCAAACAGGCGATGCGTATTTCCACATATAACATTCCTCGTATTATCTGCCGTGCAGATTTTACCGATGAATATCTTGCAATGCCTCGGGGGTGTGAGGATGCCATTATCAACATGCTGTATTCCCTCAAAATTGATTATGAAATAGTTGATAATACAAATCATGGTAAACCTATTGGCGTAACATTCAAAGGAAAAGAACGCGATGAACAGTTGGACGCGATCAATGCCCTCATGCCATTTTCCAACGGTGTGTTGTCTGCAACGACAGCCTTTGGAAAGACTGTTACAGCCGCGGCTCTGATTGCCCGAAGAAAGACAAATACACTTATTCTGGTACACTCCAAGGCATTGCTTATGCAATGGCATGAACGTCTGTCTGAATTTCTTGACATAGATTTCACAGAAGATGAGATTTCCAAGAAACGAGGCAGGAAGAAGGCTTTTTCTCCGGTCGGGTGTCTTGATTCTACCTCTAACACGTTGCATGGTGTTATTGATATAGCCCTTATGCAGTCGTGTTTTGAAAATGACAAAGTCAAGCCTTTTGTAAAAGGATACGGGATGGTCATTGTAGACGAGTGTCATCACGTATCTTCCATAACATTTGAGAATGTATTAAAACACGTTACGGCACATTATGTCTATGGACTTACTGCCACTCCAATCCGTAAAGATGGTTTGCAGCCTATTATCTTTATGCAATGCGGTCCAATTCGTTTTTCTGCCGATGCCAAGGCACAGATAAAGAAGCAGTCGTTCCAGCGTTATCTTGTGCCGAGATTTACATCTTATAGACCTGTTACCGATGACAAACAATCGTTTACGACACTATCACAATCCCTCGCTGAATCGGAAATACGGAATAATCTTATAATAGAGGATGTCCTTAATGTCGTGGCTGCAGGCCGAACACCTATAATACTTACTGCCAGAACTTCTCATGTAGAATTGCTTGCCGAAATGTTGAAGCAGCATGTAGCCAACATCATACAACTCACAGGAGAAGGGACTGCAAAGAACAAGAGAGAAACGCTGCAAAAGTTACAGGATATACCCAAAGATGCCCCTCTTGTAATAGTAGCCACGGGAAAATATGTGGGAGAGGGATTTGACTATCCACGACTTGATACACTGTTTTTGGCACTACCAATCTCATGGAAAGGATTGGTTGCACAATATGCCGGACGTTTGCACCGTGAGAATGAGGGCAAGAAAGATGTTCGTATTTATGACTATATTGATATACACGAACCTGTTTGTGAGAATATGTATCGTAAACGCCTAAAAGGATACTCTGCCATCGGTTATCGTGTACTGTCAAGAGATACTCAGACGCTGTTTGATAATACAGATGACTTACAAATATCATCATATGAAGGACAGATTTTCAATGGTAACACATTCCGTTTGGCATTTATGCAAAATTTGAAAAGTTCAAGACAATCTATTGTCATATCCTCTCCAAAACTCTATCGTACAGAACGAAACACATTTGTTAAAATGCTCAGAGAACTTCATGCAAGTGGTGTTCAAGTTGCAATTCTTACATCAGAGGAAAGCAGTCAGACGAATTATCTAAAAAGTTTGGGATTATATGTAAAGATTGTACCTAAACTATCTTTATCCTCGTGTATCATAGATAGGTCCACGGTCTGGTATGGCAGTATCAATATACTTGGCTATGTAACAGAGGAAGACAATATTATTAAAATCACAGATGGTAAACTTGCAAATGAGCTACTTGATGTCATTTACGATAGCCCCAAATAGGGGAATGCAAATAAGTAGAAAATAATCATCGTTTTACTCTCTAATGACAGTATTATAAGTGTAATAATTCTTGCAGAACAGATGTAATTACTGCTAAATTGTAAAACTCTTTAGCGCGCTGCAATTTTAGAGCGCTTTGCAACAAAATCCCCCTCAAAAAGCTGATACTTAATGAGGGGCAAATAACGACAAATATGTAATTTTCTTAACCTGAGTTGCTGAATTTCAATAGTTGTATTTTTACATGACTTATAAATTCAGGTTGTCTATATGTAATGTATTAGCTGCTTTTTCTTTCTGTTCGTTTACGATGTGCGTATAAATCTGCGTGGTTCTGACATTTGTATGACCCATTAAATCTTTTATTGTATATATATCAACACCATTTTCCAGCAATAGCGAAGCGAAACTATGGCGGCCGCAATGGAAGGTGATATGCTTCTTTATACCGGATGCTTCTATCCAAACTTTCAAAGGACGTGAAATCCAGGAGGCATCTGTCAATCCCTCAAAAACGAGAGTTTCTTCATCGTTTGGGCGTTCTCCACAGAGTTGGAGAGCTTGTTGTATGACTGGCTTATAATCTGGTCTTTTTGTCTTCTGCTGAACTATAACCGCTTGCCATGTACCCTTACTTGTTTGCTGAATCTGTTTCCATTTCAAAGTCTGGATGTCACTATGCCGTAATCCTGTGAGAATAGAGAATAAGAACGCACGTTTTAAAACATCGTCCTTACAAGGAGTATCAACCAACATTTGCACTTCATTCATACTAAGCGCAACACGAGGCTTCTCAATGTTTGTTATCCCCTTTACTTTTGCACCTATATCAACGGTAAGATATTCATCAACGAACGCTTGTTTTAATCCGGCCTTGAGTATAGAGAAATAGGTAGATGCAGTATTCTGTGAGATCGTTCCTTTTTTATTTCCTCCCATGGGAGCACGTAACAGAAACATCTTAATATCTTCAAGTAGTTTAACGGATATGTCCTTGAATGGGATTGGTTGTCCTTGAGAATAAATCTTCAATAATTCACCCACTCACCTCCAGTTAACTATAATTGAATTGGAGCTATTAGGATGCCGTTTGCTGATAATACTATTGAAATACTTGATAAAGTCCTGTTCGCTTCGTTCATTTTGTGCAGCGATTTCATTCTCTTTATCAGTATATAGAATTGCACTATCGTATTCATGTTGCCGTAACTTACGCACATTGTCAGCATAGATACAAGCCTCTTGCTCTATCGTTGAACGGCATTGGATGATTCCATTCAAATCACGCTTAGGTTTGTAATTGAATGTTCCATCCGGCAAGATGCGTGCAATGGACGACTTGTCCCAAATTGGTGTGGATATAGTCCGGTTAATTGATTCAACCACACGGCTTGCCCGTTTAGAGCCTCGCTTGTAAACCGGATATGATTCTATAATCAGATACCACTCATCTTTATAATTTGATTTTCTGAGTTTGACGGTCACTTTGGTGTTTGGTAATGCTTTCTTCATTCTACTTCAGATTTATATAGATTGTCTATTTCTTGTTTGGGTACATATACATAGTTTCCTATTTGTCGTGAGGGAATAGAGTATTTTCTAACATGCGCCCATACTGAACTATCATTAATATGGTACTTCTCACAAATCTCTGTAATGGTATAACACTCCTCTGGCTCTAAGCTATATGTTTTAGGAACAGGTTTTTCTTTTTCGGCAATACATTCCGGTCTCTTTAGGAAAAGTTGTTCCATTTCGGAGCGTTTGATACGCGTGAGCCTTGTACCCAAATTGATGACTGGAATACATCCCAATTTGATTAAGCGATAGAGAGTACTACGTTCTAGCCCAAACATTGCTACTGCCTCCTTTACAGAAATATATTCTCTGATGTCTGGTACTTGTTGGGCAATAGCTCCCAATTTTGCATTTCTATCTTTTACATCCTTTTTGCGCTTCCAAGCTACTTTACCACATTTTTGGGAACAATAATAGCTGTCAAGTGTCTTTGCGACGAAAACCTTGCCGCAGACTTTGCACTTCCTTTTGATCTCAAATCCGATTGTTGGCATATTATCTACTTTTAAGTATGTATTAGTATAGATAAGTAGAATTTAGTCCCACATTATCTACTTTTTTGTCTTGTCACAAATATGTCGCAAATAAGAGATAAAAAAGCCCATAGAAAACACATAGCAACCATGAACCCTACAAACGCAAAAAGCGTGCAACTCGTTGAGCTGCACGCTTTTGCTTATTGTTTGTTATTTGTTTACTTATCGGAATCATTTCACTTCCTCAAAGTCAGCATCCTGTACATTATCTCCATGCTTGCCATTATCCTGAGCACCGCCTTGCTGTCCTGCATTCATATCAGGACCGGCCTGTGCACCACCTTGAGCACCGCTCTGGGCATACATCTCAGCGCTTGCAGCTTGGAAAGCGGTATTCAGTTCAGCCATCGCAGAGTCAACAGCAGCTAAATCCTGTGCTTTGTGAGCATCTTTTAGTTTCTGCAAGGCAGCTTCAATCGGAGCTTTCTTGTCGGCAGGCAGCTTATCGCCCAGTTCCTTCAACTGATTTTCAGTAGTGAAAATCATTGAGTCGGCTTGGTTCAGCTTGTCAACTTTCTCACGTTCTTTCTTATCGGCTT
Organism: Bacteroides sp. NSJ-48; assembly: GCF_014287405.1. NCBI lineage: Bacteria > Pseudomonadati > Bacteroidota > Bacteroidia > Bacteroidales > Bacteroidaceae > Bacteroides > Bacteroides sp. NSJ-48. The sequence goes on from NZ_JACOOD010000025.1 coordinate 25,035, forward strand.
CGGCATTTGCTTCGGCTTCGGCTTTCATCTTTTCGATTTCTTCCTTGCTCAAACCGCTGGAAGCCTCGATACGGATAGCCTGTTCCTTGCCGGTAGCCTTATCTTTGGCAGATACTTTCAAGATACCGTTGGCATCGATATCGAATGTCACCTCAATCTGAGGAATACCACGACGTGCCGGAGCGATACCTGTCAGGTTAAACTGACCGATTGACTTGTTCTGTGCAGCCATCGGACGTTCACCCTGCAATACGTGGATAGTAACTTCCGTCTGGTTATCGGCGGCAGTAGAGAATGTTTCGCTCTTCTTGCAAGGAATAGTCGTATTGGCGTCAATCAGCTTGGTCATTACACCACCCATGGTTTCGATACCCATAGACAGCGGAGTAACATCCAACAGTACAACACCCTTGATTTCGTCCGTCAATACGGCACCTTGTACTGCAGCACCTACAGCTACTACCTCATCGGGATTTACACCTTTAGAAGGCACTTTACCGAAGAAATCCTCAACCAGTTTCTGTACAGCCGGTATACGTGAAGAACCACCTACAAGGATAACCTCATCTATATCGGAGTTGCCCAAACCGGCATCGCTCATAGCTTTCTTACACGGTTCAAGACAAGCCTGAATCAAGTTGTGGGCCAAAGCTTCGAATTTGGCACGGGTCAGCGTCTTAACCAAGTGCTTGGGCACACCGCCTACCGGCATAATGTACGGCAAGTTGATTTCCGTGCTCGTAGAAGAAGACAATTCAATCTTAGCTTTTTCGGCAGCTTCCTTCAAACGTTGCATAGCCATCGGATCCTGAGTCAGGTCGGCGCCTTCATCGTTCTTGAACTCTTGAACCAGCCAGTCGATGATAACCTGGTCGAAGTCGTCACCACCCAAGTGAGTATCACCGTTGGTTGACAATACTTCGAACACACCGCCACCGAATTCGAGGATAGAAATATCGAATGTACCGCCACCAAGGTCAAACACGGCAACTTTCATATCCTTATGCGCCTTGTCGATACCATAGGCCAAAGCTGCGGCAGTCGGTTCGTTCACGATACGCTTTACTTCCAGACCGGCAATCTGACCGGCTTCCTTCGTAGCCTGACGCTGAGAGTCGGAGAAATAAGCCGGAACGGTGATTACGGCTTCCGTTACTTCTTGTCCCAGATAATCTTCAGCGGTCTTTTTCATTTTCTGCAGAATCATTGCAGAAATTTCCTGCGGAGTATAGAGACGTCCGTCAATATCCACACGCGGAGTATTGTTGTCACCTTTTACCACTTTATAAGGTACGCGAGCGGTTTCTTTCTGAACCTGATCCCAGTTCTCACCCATGAAACGTTTGATAGAGAACACGGTTCTTGTAGGGTTTGTGATTGCCTGACGCTTTGCAGGATCACCGATCTTACGTTCGCCGCCGTCTACAAATGCCACTACTGAAGGAGTTGTACGCTTACCTTCACTGTTTGCAATTACTACAGGTTCGTTTCCTTCGAATACAGAAACACAAGAGTTTGTTGTTCCTAAGTCAATACCAATAATTTTTCCCATGATCGTTATTTTTTTATTTGTTATTATTCAGTTTCGGTGTCCGCCTCGTTGGCAGACGCCAATAAAAAGACAAACGCCGTGCCAAATTGTTCAAGGCGGCGGCAGATTTATGAATGTGACAGTTTGTCTGTCAGTTTGGCAGAGTTAAATATATTTTTTCTGTCGGAAATTACCATTTGTTAATTTCTATCCCACTCAAAAATCCTACTTTTGCCCCCGAAAAAGAAAAGATATTGTTTGAGGGATTCAAGAAAGTATGTTGGTTCTCTTGTTTCAGACTTTATCAGATTTTCTCTAAAGAAAGCTGATATAAAACCAAAACACTTTCTAAAAAGGAGCATTGCCAATATTTATCCGTTCCACCATGGTGGAACAAAATGTATCCCGTGATGGAACAAAAGTTTCTCCGTGGTGGAACAAAAACTTCCTCATGGCGGAACGAATAAGCATTAGCCGCCAAACCTCTTAAACAAAGAAACAGATTACAATAAAACATAGAAGACTAAAGATTATGGAAAAGATGAGAGACAGTATTGACTTCAAGCACATGGACATTGCGGCATTATTCCGCAAATTACTGCTCCCAACCGTACTGGGAATGATATTTTCCGCATTGTTCGTCATTACCGACGGTATCTTTGTGGGAAAAGGTATAGGCAGCGATGCCCTTGCCGCCGTCAATATCGTGGCACCGCTATGGTTGTTCTCCACCGGCATCGGCCTGATGTTCGGCGTAGGAGCATCTGTGGTCGCTTCCATCCACTTGTCACACAATAAACCCAAAACGGCACGTATCAACATTACGCAATCCATAGTGGTATCCTCCCTGCTGCTGATGTGCACTTCTACCCTATTTTGCCTGTTTGCACCGCAAGTCGTACATCTGTTAGGCAGTTCGGAACGGCTCAGACCTTTGGCTGTAGAATATATGTGCTGGTTTGTACCTTTTTCCGCTTTTACGGCCCTGCTTAATTCGGGCATGTTTTTCCTGCGACTGGACGGTTCGCCCAACTTCGCCATGTTCTGCAATATAGTTGCCTCCGTTCTGAACATCATACTCGATTATCTGTTTATCTTCCCTTTCGGCTGGGGAATGTTCGGTGCGGCCTTCGCAAGTGCCATAGGAACAACGGTAGGAGCGTTAATGATTATCATCTATCTTTCACGGCGCAACTGTGCGCTGCGTTTCTATCCGGTGAAGTTCAGCCGTAATAGCATGAAGCTGATGAAGCGCAATGTGGGGTATATGTGCCGGCTGGGCTCATCTGCCTTCCTGTGTGAAGTGGCTATTGCCTGCATGATGTTTGTAGGCAATCTTGTATTCATCCATTATCTGAAAGAAGACGGTGTGGCGGCCTTCAGCATCGCCTGCTACTTCTTTCCTATCATATTTATGGTATACAATGCCATTGCGCAGTCTGCACAGCCTATTATCAGTTTCAACTATGGGCTTAACGAAACGTTGCGCGTACGCAAGACATATCTGCTTGCCTTAAAGACAGCCGTTGGCTGCGGGATATGCTTTGCCTTGGTTACAATATTTTGCAGCCAGGAGATTGTTGCCATGTTCATAGACCGGAGTTATCCCGCCTATGATATAGCAGTGCAAGGCTTGCCTTTATATGCATCCGGTTTCGTGTTTTTTGCAATCAACATAGTTTCTATCGGTTATTTTCAGAGCGTGGAACGCGCCAAGTACGCCACTGTCATCACGCTGCTGCGCGGATTTATTTTATTGACACTTTGCTTTTACGGACTTCCGCTACTGTTGGGTAAACCGGGAATTTGGCTGGCTACCCCGCTGGCAGAATTATTGACCACTCTTTTCATACTCATTATTTATATGGGCAGGAAAAGAAATGGCAAGGAAAATTCAATATCTTTGCAACATGGAAATCATGCTAAAGAAATTCTGCAAGAAGTATAAATTACCCGAAAAAAGCCTGTTTGAGCTGTTGTCTCATATGGAAGAAATATCCTTTTCCAAAGGAGAGCTTATAATAGAGAAGGGAGAACGGAATTCTAATTTCTACCTTATAAAGAAAGGTATATGGCGGGCATACTACCTGGCAGACGGAACAGAAAATTCCTTATGGTTTGCCACTCCCGGCGATGCCGCATTTTCTTCATGGGGGTATGTGGACGACAAACCTTCTCAGGTCAATATCGAGTCTGTAAACGACAGTACAGCCTATTGCATCAGCAAAGCCAAATTAGAGGCTCTGTTTGCACACTCTATCGAAATGGCAAACTTCGGCAGAAAGATTTTTGAACGTGAAATTTTGTCAGTGGATGCTTCGACACTGGCTTATGGGACACCACCCACCGCCAAAGAGCGTTATCTGACATTAATGGAAGAGAATCCGGAACTATTGCAGGATGTACCGCTGAAATACTTGGCCTCATACCTGTATATCACTCCGCAATCATTAAGCCGCATACGTGCCGGACTGAGGGAAAAAGAGGATGTGTCAAAATAACAAAACGCCCGCTGTTTGTTTCTTTATCAAACAAAAATTACACGGATTTCACAGAAAAAGAATAAAATAAATCTGTGAAATCCGTGTAATCTTATGCTGAATAATGACCGATGTCCGTTATTTCTTCACCAATACCATTACCAGATTGTTGTCCGCATCATAAAAGCCCATACCGCCGCCTGCCAGCTTACCGAAAGACTGAACGGAATTCAATGCTTTCAACACACGGCTCTCCACTTCCATATCGGGACATGCCATCATGGTACTGATAACCTGCGGGAAAGATATGGCTACCGGATTTGCATCATCCACATTAAATGAACCGTTAATGATATTACATCCGGCAGTACCATGCAGAGTTTTTTCTGCAATATTGAACTCGATGAACGGCTGCTTTTCCATTCCCGACGGGATGGTCTCTCCACCGGCCTCGCTAATCATCCATTTGCCGTTCAAATCGGCCAACTTAGCAGAAGCTTCTTTTTTCTGCAACACAATGACAGGACGATTGGAAGAAGCGCATAATGCCATATTCTCCTTGCCCAGTTGCTTATACTTCTTTACCTGTCCTAAAGCAGCCAGCACGTTTTTCTCCACTGTCATATCCGGACACATCATACGGGTACTTCCCAATGCGCCAAGGTCTATCTGTCCGGGTTTGGCGTTCACATCGAACGAACCCATCAGACGGTTACAGCCACTGTTGCCATATACCTGTCCGGTCTTTGTATCAAAACCGATAAAAGGAAATTCCTGATTCGGAGCAGGTACAACCGCACTGCCGTTTATTTCAATAATATTCCACTCACCACTCAAGGAAGAGAGCGTTGCGGCATTTTTAGTCGAAGCGCAAGATGACAGCCCTGCCACAGTAGCCGCCATACAAAGGGAAACAAATACTTTCTTCATTGTTACTTTTTGTTTAAGTTAATTTTATCACCACAAATATATACAAAATAATCCAAAAGCAAACCTTTTGTTTAGAAATAGCAATACTTGGTCAAAGTATTTAGCAGGATTTTAATGTTTATCTGAGAATTAAGCCTTATATTTGCTCATTGAAAAAAATAATCATATTTAAAACTTTTGTAAGTAGAAAAATGGGTAAAGTTCTTATTATCGGTGCAGGCGGTGTAGGTACCGTTGTTGCGCACAAAGTAGCTCAAAATCCGGATGTGTTTACAGAAATCATGATTGCCAGCCGCACCAAATCCAAATGCGACGCTGTTGTAAAAGCAATCGGCAACCCTAACATCAAAACCGCTCAGGTAGATGCAGACAATGTAGACGAACTGGTGGCGCTCTTCAACAGTTTCAAACCCGAAATCGTCATAAACGTAGCTCTCCCCTATCAGGACCTTACTATCATGGAAGCCTGTCTGAAAAGCGGGGTAAATTATCTGGATACAGCCAATTACGAACCGAAAGACGTAGCTCACTTCGAATACAGCTGGCAATGGGCATACAAAAAGCGCTTTGAAGATGCCGGACTGACAGCTATCCTCGGCTGTGGTTTCGACCCGGGTGTAAGCGGCATATATACCGCCTATGCAGCCAAGCATCATTTTGACGAAATCCAATACCTGGACATTGTGGACTGCAATGCAGGAAATCATCACAAAGCATTTGCAACCAACTTCAACCCGGAAATCAACATCCGCGAAATTACCCAAAACGGACGTTATTACGAAAACGGCGAATGGGTAACCACCAAACCGTTGGAAATCCACAAAGCACTCACCTACCCCAATATCGGTCCGCGCGACTCTTACCTTCTTTATCACGAAGAACTGGAGTCTCTGGTGAAAAATTTCCCCACAATCAAACGTGCACGTTTCTGGATGACATTCGGACAAGAGTACCTGACCCACCTGCGTGTTATCCAAAACATCGGCATGGCCCGCATTGATGAGGTAGAATACAACGGCATGAAAATCGTTCCGCTGCAATTCCTGAAAGCCGTACTCCCCAACCCGCAGGATTTGGGCGAGAATTACGAAGGCGAAACCTCTATCGGTTGCCGTATCCGCGGCTTGAAAGACGGTAAAGAACACACCTATTATATATATAACAATTGCAGCCACCAAGAAGCTTACAAGGAAACAGGCATGCAGGGCGTGAGCTACACAACCGGTGTTCCTGCCATGATTGGCGCCATGATGTTCCTCAAAGGTCTGTGGAAGAGACCGGGTGTATGGAACGTAGAGGAGTTCGATCCCGACCCGTTCATGGAACAGCTTAACAAGCAAGGACTGCCTTGGCATGAAGTAATCGACGGAAACTTGGAAGTTTAAATTAGCGATTAATCATTTATTACCAATCATCAACCCCTAAACACTGAATTACGTGAATATCGGAGATAAAGCGCCCGAAATACTGGGTATCAATGAAAAAGGCGAAGAAATTCGTCTGAGCGATTATAAAGGAAAGAAAATAGTGCTCTATTTTTATCCCAAAGACTCAACTTCAGGTTGTACGGCACAAGCCTGCAACCTGCGCGACAACTATACCGACCTGCGTAAGGCCGGCTACGAAGTTATCGGAGTCAGTGTAGACAACGAGAAGTCGCACCAGAAATTCATCGAAAAGAACAACCTGCCCTTTACCCTGATTGCAGACACAGACAAAAAGCTGGTGGAGCAATTCGGCGTATGGGGTGAAAAGAGCATGTACGGACGTAAATATATGGGTACTTTCCGCACCACCTTCATCATCAATGAGGAAGGAGTGATTGAGCGTATCATCACCCCTAAGGAAGTAAAGACTAAAGACCACGCTGCACAAATCCTGTAACAGTGATTGATAATTAATCACTAAACACTAATCATTAATCACTAAAATAATGGCAAAGAAAGACGAACTTAATTTTGAAAACGGAAATAACATGGCAGGCAGCGAAAAACTAAAGGCGCTGCAAGCTGCCATGGATAAGATAGAAAAAAGTTTCGGCAAGGGTTCTATCATGAAAATGGGCGACGAAAGCGTCGAACAAGTAGAAGTAATCCCTACCGGTTCCATCGGACTGAACGTAGCATTGGGTGTAGGCGGTTACCCCCGCGGACGTATCATTGAAATCTACGGTCCGGAATCTTCCGGTAAGACCACGCTGGCAATCCATGCCATCGCCGAAGCACAAAAGGCAGGCGGCATCGCAGCATTCATCGATGCGGAACACGCTTTCGACCGCTTCTATGCAGCCAAATTGGGTGTAGATGTGGATAACCTCTTGATTTCACAACCGGACAACGGTGAGCAGGCATTGGAAATTGCAGAGCAACTAATTCGTTCTTCCGCTATTGACATCATCGTAGTAGACTCCGTAGCCGCTCTGACACCGAAAGCCGAAATCGAAGGCGATATGGGCGACAACAAGGTCGGTTTGCAGGCACGTCTTATGTCACAGGCTCTGCGTAAGCTGACATCTGCCGTTAGCAAAACCCGTACAACTTGTATCTTCATCAACCAGCTCCGTGAAAAAATCGGCGTAATGTTCGGTAATCCTGAAACGACCACCGGCGGTAACGCATTGAAGTTCTATGCTTCCGTACGTCTTGACATCCGTGGTGGCCAAGCTATCAAGAATGGCGAGGAGGTTATCGGCAAGCAGACCAAAGTGAAAGTTGTAAAGAACAAGGTAGCTCCTCCTTTCCGTCGTGCAGAATTCGACATCATGTTCGGTGAAGGCATCTCACGTGCTGGAGAAATCATCGATTTGGGTGCGGAACTGGGCATCATCAAGAAAAGTGGTTCCTGGTTCAGTTACAATGATACTAAAATCGCACAAGGACGCGATGCCGCCAAACAGGTTATTCTCGATAACCCGGAACTGGCGGAGGAACTGGAAGGACTCATTTTCGAGGAATTGAAAAAAGAGAAATAATCCTTAACTGAAAGGTTAAAAGTTTGGGTTTTAAGACACAAAGAACTGGTTTGTTTATAATATGCTTTAGACACTTCCTGGTTGTTCTTTTGTCTTAAAATCCAAATTTGTTTTACATATATGAGAAGAGACACCATATAACTATTCCGAAAGCAGATATTCACAATATCAAGCAATTAATGACAAATGGTTCATATTCGTTCTTCTTGTTATCTATCCTCATTCAAAAAAATAATATCCTCATAAAATAAGATACCATCATCGGAAAAATCCATAAAATGAAACTATTCATCTTACAAAACATTTTTTGTTATCAAAAGCCCCCACCTTAACACCCCAAACACCACACCTTAACAACTGAAATGCCACAGCATAACATACTAAAGTCCTAAGGTTTAGGGAGCAAACTCCTGCAATTTGAAGAGCTAAGGTGAGGTGTTTATGTTACTAGTTTCATACGCTATCCGTATATTGACAGGTGACTATCACCTCTTTTACAAATACAAAAATACACGAAATATAGAACAAAGAAGAAAATGTTCAGAAATCAGCAGAAATCACACATTTACAAAGATATGTAGTATAAAAGCCGGAAACGTATAATCTATAACCAATCGTCTGCAATCAATTATCTTATACACTTCACATTAACAGTAATTTATATATTTATTTTTACAATATTGTTGTTTTATCAATTATTTTATAATATTTTTGCCACGCAACAAACAAAAAATCATAAATAGTGTATGGCATTAATAACGTACATTCTTATTGCGATACCGGTATGTCTACTGGCTGTCATTCTATGGCTATATTTCAATTATTGGGAATATAAACGCAAGAATCATTTCATACTCCTGATACTTCTTTTTTATCCGGTATTGTCGTATGCACAATATATGGACAAAACGCAATGCAAAATCTCATTTTCATCGCATGCAAACCAAGCGGGAAAATTGGAATATGCCCAAGACGGGATAATTTACCGTTTTACACCGGAAAGCAATGCGTGGAAAATAACCATCAAAAATAATACGAACAAGAATGCACGGATAAATTGGGAAAAAGCCAGTTTTATCATTAATGGAAAAGCTTCCGGAATCTGTTTATATCCTTTTACATCCGATAATCCCCCTACGGATGTTATCAAAGAAAAATCTGAAATAACCCGAACCGTTACTGCATCCAACTTAATAAAAGGGAAAAAGGTTAATAAAATATATAGTAAACGCAATCTGAAGAGAAACGGACGGACGTCCGTCAACATTGCTTTGCCAATCGGTATCGGCAATAAACCGCAGTTTTTCCATATATTCAATTTTATTGTAACAGCTAACTAACTATGACTTTCCAATATATTATCAACCACTTGCATGAACCGCATTTGTGGTGTATTGTACTGACCGCCCCACACGCCGAACTCAATATCCAAAAGAAACTGGAACAACAAGGGTTTATCACTTATGTTCCAATGATTTCAGTTCGGCGCAGTTGGGCCGGATGTATAAAAGAAATACACATCCCGACAATAGCAAGATGTGTATTTGTATATGCAACCAAGGAAGAAATGCAAGAGATGCAAAAGGAATATACCGCCTTATCTCTGCAAACCGTTACAGCTTTATATCAAAGCCAATAAATTCTTTCTAAAAACAAATTTATAAATATACCTACGAATCATTTCAACACATCAGAGATCCTCTTTTTCAAGTTCAATTTTGCCAAATCCTCCGGTTTTAATTCCAACTCCACCAACACCTTAGCGGTAGCGACATTATATGAGGATTCTTGTATATCACAATTTGTCTGTCCTTCATGTAAAGAGTATAGCATAGCAAAGTCATAGTTCAATGCTCTTGAAACGTTGTATAACGTATCCGTATCAATACTTTTCCGTGTCAACATATAATCGACACTTTGAGGTCTAACACCCAATCTTCTTGCAAGTTCAGCCTTAGTAATCTGGTTATCAGCCATAACATTCCTGATAACCTCGCCAATATATATATTACTCTTTTCCATTTCAATGAAGATACGAATTAATTAGCCACACTAAAACTACTTGAATAATAATTTGTCTGTATATAAGTTCGTTTTAATCCATAATTTATTTGTTTTATCAATTAATTTATGATATTTTTGCCGCGTATTCATATAAATAAAAAGATAATACATATAATGCCATGACATTGAGTAGTTGCATTCTCATTACAATCCCGGTCTGTATATCAGCCATCCTTATGCAGACTTACTTTGACAGCCGAAAATACAAACGGATACCCCATCTCATTGTTTTATTGCCATTCCTGTTTCCCACCTTATCACATGCACAATACATCGACAATGAAAACTGCCGCATTTCATTCAAATCATATGAAAACCATCAAGGTAAATTGGAATATAGTAAAGAGGGCATTTTCTATCAATTCATTCCGAGCAGCAATGCATGGAAAGTTATCATCAAAAACAACACCGATGAAACCGTACGGCTAAACTGGAAACAAGCCGGTTTCATTGTTAACGGAAGGGCATCAGGTGTCAGCCTCTACCCTTTTACAAGTGAAGAAGCTCCTTTGGAAACCATTAAACACAATCGGGAAATAAACCGCACAATTACAGCAACCAACTTAATAACGGAAAACGGTGTGAACAAAATATATCACAAAAAGAAACTCAGGAAAAGCGGAAGAACTTCAGTCACCATCGTTTTTCCAATGACAGTCGGTAATAAACCGCAATTTTTCCACACTTTCAATTTTATAGTAACAAAAGACAACTAACTATGACTTTTCAACATATCATCCATCACTTAGGTAAACCACATTCATGGTTTATCGTGTTGACCAACCCGCACACCGAACTGAATACCAAAAAGAAACTGGAACAGCAAGGTTTTATTACCTACGTCCCATTGGTTTCGGTTCGGCGATGCTGGGAAGGGTGTATAAAAGAAATACACATCCCGGCAATAGCAAGATGTGTATTTGTATATGCAACTGACGAAAATGTACAGAGAATGCAGAAAGAATATACCATACTGAATCCTCAAGCCGTTGCAGCCTTATATCAAGACCAATAAATATAAGCCAGTGTACTGACACTGATAACTACCCAAAGCAGAATACCCTGTACAAGCGGTTTGATACCTACTGCTTTCAGGACATCACGGGAAAGGGAAGCTCCTATAAAGAACAATGTTATTGTCAATGCCTTACGGGCAATACTGTTGATTCCCGCACCGATTAAAGCCCCTGTCTCGGAAAGATTCAAGACATAGGTATTGACAATCATTGCCAAAACAAAGAAGAAGATAAACCAGGGTATACTGATTTTCTGCCCTTTACTTTTGAAAATAAATGAAGTAGCAATTGCCAACGGAATAATCCAAAGCGCACGGGTCAGCTTGATAGTAGTAGCTACCCGCAACGCCTCCTCACCATAGGCAGCACCCGCACCAACTACCGAACTGGTGTCATGAATGGCAATGGCAGCCCATGTACCGAACTCATGCTGGCTCATATTCAAGGCATGACCTATTACAGGAAATATGAACAATGCAATCGCATTCAAAATAAAAATCGTACCCAAAGCCACAGACATTTCACTGTCTTTTGCCTTCAACACAGGACCTACCGCCGCGATAGCGCTACCACCGCAAATAGCCGTACCGGAGCTGATCAGATAAGAAGTGTCACGATCTACTTTCAGAAACTTACGACCGATAACCCAGCCGATAAGTAATGTACCTACCACAGAGATAACCGTAAACTCCATACCTTCCTTACCGGAAGCAAGCGAAGCCTGCAAATTCATACCGAAACCCAGACCCACCACAGAATACTGCAACAGATATTTGGATATTTTCTTATTAAACTTAGGATGTGCCTGTCCGCATAACAAAGCAAACGACAGACCAAGAAATAAAGCTACCGGAGGGGTAACCCATGCGGAATAAGCGTGCATTCCCGGAATATAATCAAGAAACAAGAAAAAAGAAAGAATGACAAGAAGTGAAACGTAAATAATTTTGTTGTTGTTTTGCAGAAAAGACATATTGATACTTTTCGCCAATGTTCGAGTTGAAGCCATACTTTTTTATTTTTATTAATTTGTTTTCGACCGCAAAGGTAGGCTTCTTTTCTCAATCATGCCAATTGTTTCTGCTTATGTGCTATAACTTATGGTTATTGTGCATGGCAAATTGCATGAATACTTGCGCCAAACCGCTTTCTTGCCCCTGAGGCTGTGCAAAACTAAAATCGCGTAACATAGGCATTCCCTTAATCTCAACGACACGCAACTGTCCAGAATACAACTCGCGCGTAATGGAACGAACGGAAACAATGCCCAGACAATCGGTATGTTCCAAAAACAATTTGATACTTTCCGTGCTTCCCAAATACATCAAAACCTGTAAAGAGGATAACTTTATATTATGTTGCTGCAAGGCACGCTCAAAAACATCCAATGTCCCCGAACCTCTTTCGCGAAGCACCAAAGGCAAATGGAACAATTCATCAGGAGTTATCTCCTCTCCCACAGCCAATTTACTGCCTGTACGCACCACTGCCACCAGCTCATCTTCCAAAAAAGTAGTATATCTAATATTAGGCAACCTGAATACTCCTTCGACAAAGCCCAAATCAATGCGATGTTCCTGCAAAGCGGCCTCTATCTCTCTGGAATTACCATTCAACAATGACAGGCTGACTTGTGGGAACTTACCGATAAAGCTGGCAAGCAAAGGAGGTAACACATATTGGGCAATGGTAGTGCTGGCCCCCAGCTTCAAACCGCCTGTATATTCATTATGCAACAAGTGCATTTCGTACTCTAACCGTTTATAGTCTTCCAAAATCCGCTCGCAATGTTCCAAGAGCAAATTGCCCGACTCCGTCAACGAAATTCTGCTACCCTGCCGGTCGAACAAACGTGTCTGATAAGCAGCTTCCAACTCTTGTATATGTTTGGTAATAGCAGGCTGGCTGACAAACAATTCTTGCGAAGCCTTCGTAAAACTCAGATTCTTCGCAACAGACCGGAATACCTTTAAACGAAAATCGCTCACAGCACAATGAATTAAATTGATTAATTATTCTGCAAATCTTCACTCCTGATACCTAACACTGACATCAGCGGATACCCCAGCATCTCCCAACGGCATACAGCCGGAGCGGCAGGCTCCTCCATACGGAAATAAACAATGTCTTTTGCCTCTTCTTTATGTCCGGCATTTTCCAATGCGCATTCCCTCAAAACGTTCTCAACCTCTTTACCATACTCCTCATTAAAAGGAACAACAATCAGCTTCTTCACTTCGGCGGCATTCAATACTATCTGCAACAAATCAAGATACAAGTCTCCACGAGACACAAAACCCTCTGAAGGCACAGCCATAAAACTGAACTCACCCAAAGAAGCCTTAAACGCTACTCCATCCAATTCGTTCTTCAAATCGGATGGCAGGCAGTGCTCCAGCTTTCCGGACTGCTTATCATATACGAGAAGTACCTGCACATCATTGTCACTCCCTTTCAATCCGGCATCCATAGCCAGATACATGGTAAAAAGCGCCAGATCCACTGTTTGTAAAGAACGTCCCAGCAACGGTTCAAAATACTTCCTCAAATCGTTTATAACAAAATTCAGGTAGGCAACATCAATCACCATTACCGTTTCGGAAAGTTTTATTTGGGTATTTTCCATATTACTCATTTATTTATTGAGGGAGTAAAGATACAAAAAGTTTTGTAGATAAAAGGCATTTGTCGCAAATCAGCCAATTTGACATTCATTTTCTTCTATTAACTGAAATTTTGTCTCATTTTTGCTGCTGGCAAATCTTTTGCGCCTTTTAAAGTGTTATGAAACTGATAAAAATAGAAAGGAGAACTAAATATGAACTTTAACCAATTTACTATCAAAGCTCAAGAAGCCGTACAAGAAGCCGTGAACTTGACGCAAGCACGGGGGCAGCAAGCCATCGAACCTGTACACTTGCTTCAAAGCGTGATGAAAGTGGGCGAAAACGTTACCAATTTCATCTTCCAGAAGTTAGGCATGAACGGGCAGCAAATCGCACTCGTACTTGATAAGCAGATTGACTCCCTGCCCAAAGTATCGGGTGGAGAACCCTACCTGAGTCGTGAGACTAATGAAATTTTTCAGAAGGCAACCCAATATTCCAAAGAAATGGGCGATGAGTTCGTTTCACTGGAACCGATGTTGCTCGCTTTGCTCACTGTAAAAAGTACCGCTTCCACCATCCTGAAAGATGCCGGAATGACGGAGAAAGACTTGCGCAATGCAATCAATGAATTACGGAAAGGCGAAAAGGTTACTTCGCAATCCAGCGAGGACACTTATCAGTCATTGGAAAAGTATGCCATCAATCTGAACGAGGCAGCCCGAAGCGGCAAACTGGACCCCGTTATCGGACGTGATGAAGAAATCCGCCGAGTTCTGCAAATCCTAAGCCGCCGTACCAAGAACAATCCTATATTGATAGGTGAGCCGGGTACAGGTAAAACAGCCATTGTAGAAGGACTTGCCCACCGTATATTGCGGGGTGATGTACCTGAGAATCTGAAAAACAAACAAGTTTATTCACTGGATATGGGTGCATTGGTTGCAGGAGCCAAATATAAGGGCGAATTCGAAGAACGTCTGAAAGCCGTCGTCAATGAAGTGAAGAAATCGGAAGGAGACATCATTCTGTTCATCGACGAAATCCACACATTGGTAGGCGCCGGTAAAGGCGAGGGAGCAATGGATGCCGCCAATATTCTGAAACCTGCTCTGGCACGCGGTGAGCTGAGAAGCATCGGTGCTACCACCTTGGACGAGTATCAAAAATACTTTGAGAAAGACAAGGCTTTGGAACGCCGTTTCCAAATCGTTATGGTAAACGAACCGGACACGTTAAGCACCATTTCCATCCTTCGTGGCTTGAAAGAACGTTATGAAAACCATCACCATGTACGGATTAAAGACGATGCCATCATTGCTGCCGTAGAATTGAGCAACCGTTATATCACCGACCGCTTCCTGCCGGATAAAGCCATTGACCTGATGGATGAAGCTGCCGCCAAACTCCGTATGGAAGTAGATTCTGTACCGGAAGAGTTGGATGAGATTTCCCGTAAAATCAAACAACTGGAAATTGAACGCGAAGCCATCAAGCGCGAAAATGACCGTCTCAAACTGGAGCAAATCGGCAAGGAACTTGCCGAACTAAAAGAACAGGAGAAGTCGTATAAAGCAAAATGGCAAAACGAAAAGACACTGGTCAACAAAATTCAGCAGAATAAAGTTGAAATAGAAAACCTGAAGTTTGAAGCCGATAAAGCGGAACGTGAAGGTGATTATGGAAAGGTAGCCGAAATACGTTATGGCAAACTTCAAGCACTGAATCAGGAAATTGAAGAGACCCAGCAAAAGCTGCACGAAATGCAGGGCGATAAAGCAATGATTAAGGAAGAAGTTGACGCCGAGGATATCGCAGATGTAGTATCCCGATGGACAGGCATACCGGTAAGCAAAATGCTGCAAAGCGAAAAGGAGAAACTATTGCATCTGGAAGATGAACTGCATCAGCGTGTTATCGGACAGAATGAAGCCATCGAAGCTGTAGCCGATGCTGTACGCCGCAGCCGCGCGGGACTGCAAGATCCCAAGCGTCCTATCGGCTCATTCCTCTTTCTCGGTACTACCGGTGTAGGTAAAACGGAACTTGCCAAGGCGCTTGCCGAATTCCTGTTTGATGATGAAACGATGATGACGCGTATCGATATGAGCGAATATCAGGAGAAACATAGCGTTTCCCGTCTGGTAGGAGCTCCTCCGGGATATGTGGGATATGATGAAGGCGGTCAGTTGACGGAAGCTGTACGCCGCAAACCTTACTCCGTCGTACTGTTCGATGAAATAGAGAAAGCACATCCGGATGTATTCAACATACTATTGCAAGTATTGGATGACGGACGTTTGACGGATAATAAGGGACGTACCGTAAACTTCAAGAATACCATTATCATCATGACTTCCAATATGGGTAGCGGATACATTCAAAGCCAAATGGAGAAACTGAACGGTTCCAACAAGGAAGAGATTGTAGAGGAAACCAAGAAGGAAGTTATGAATATGCTGAAAAAGACAATCCGCCCGGAATTTCTGAATCGTATCGACGAGACAATCATGTTCTTGCCGCTGACTGAAAAAGAAATCAAACAGATTGTTGTACTTCAAATCAAGAGCGTACAAAAGATGTTATCCGGAAACGGCGTGGAACTGGTATTGACCGATGCCGCCATAGATTTCCTGGCCAATGCAGGATATGATCCGGAGTTTGGTGCCCGCCCAGTGAAACGTGCTATCCAGCATTACTTGCTGAACGATTTGTCCAAGAAGCTGTTATCACAGGAAGTTGACCGCAACAAACCGATTACAATAGATGCGGATACAACACAGAGCGGACTGGTATTCAGGAATTGAAAATCAAACTAAAAAAACGAAGGTGTATGGGGAACAGTTTCTCATACACCTTCGTTTTTTAATTCCAAAACGGAATACAATTATTCCACAACTTTTTCCTTTACTTCCTCTGTAGCAGTTTCAGGTGTCTCTGTCGCCTCAAAGTCCGTTATACCGCTTGCCACCAGCAAATTATACCAGGAAATCAGTTTTTTAATATCAGACACATATACGCGGTCGCGGTCAAAATTAGGCAACACCTCCGCCAAATAAGCTTGGAGCTCTTTCACAGAAGCCTTTTTTACATCCAATGCCACGGCTGCACCGTTTTCCTTTTTCTTCATTGAGAGAAGTACATCTTTCAAAGGTACTTCTTCTGTATCTGTATACATGGCAATATCTCCTAAAGAGATAATCTTTTCATTACCATAAGCAGGAAAACGTTTCTTGTCAACAAGTGACTCCACAATCAACATATTCTTTCCCTGAGAGATGAGTTTATACAATCCCGGCTTACCGGAAATAGACAAAATAGTCTTCAACATAATATATTCAGTTTTTGTAATTAGTAGTTCATTTTTTCGGTGGGCAAAGATAGGTATTATTTTGAGACAGAAAAGTGATTAAGCCCAAAACCTGCGGAATTAACGGTGTTTCGTCATCATTCACTATCACAAAATCTGCCAGTTTCCGTTTTTCTTCATCGCCCATCTGACTACGAATGCGCTTTTCTATCAGTTCACGTGAGGAAGCATCCCGCTTCATGGCACGCTGTACCCGTATCTCCTCGGGAGCGTAAACCATAACAACTACATCAACCTCATCTGCAAATCCAGCCTCTATCAGAATAGCAGACTCGATTCCTGCCATCCGGCATGCCGCACGCTGACAAACCCACTGCCTGAAATCCTCTTTTACACGCGGATGAACAATGCCATTTATCTGCCCGGCATGCTCGGGATTACCGAAAAGATAAGATGCAAGCAGAGACTTATTCAATACTCCACCGGCATACACCTCCTCACCCAACAAGGCAGTCAACTCACTGCGAATACAAGAGTCTGTCATCATAAGCTGTTTGGTTTCCCCATCAGAAATATAGACCGGGATTCCCATCACCTCCAACAGTCGGGACACAACACTTTTTCCACTGCCGATACCACCGGTTATACCTATCTTGACAGTCATAATGAAGGAGATATTTGTTCTATAAGAAAATCGACCTGCTCCGGATTAAAACGCACTTGTTTCACCCCGTCGGGAATATTCCGCAATTTTACCGTATACTTGTCCGACCCCAAACGCAGCAGTTCCTCATAAGAAACATTGATATGAAAATCATCTGCAGTTATCTCACGGAAACGGCTAAGCCCCACCTGGAAAGTTACTTGAACCTTAGAAGGAAAAGCACGCAATACTTTATCAGCCGGAAAGTTTACGCCGTGCAACGGCACTTCCACCGTCTTTTCCGTATAAATGTCCACAGGAAGTATCATCTCGATAGAGGCAGGAACAAACTTCACACCTCGTCGCGCAAGCAAAGACACCTGTTGCCGCAATGTATCGGAGACATTCTCCTGTTTGACAGGCTGGGTATAAGCAGCGGTTATCGTATCCAATACCCCTTCCGGTGCATAAGCCAAAACCGAGTCCGGTTTAAAAATCGTATCCGACAAATAATATTGACGGCCGGCACCCACTGTCCCCGATAATCTGACAGGTACCAATTTGGACATTCCCGTTGCATAAATGTATTCCAAGGTATCTGGCTTCATAGAAAGCAAGCGGGTGGAAACATTCAACTGACTCAGCACTTTTTTCTCAAACTGAGAAGCATAAATACGTACATGATTATCAACAGCTTTATAATCGGAAAAATCGAGCGAAACCGGATAGAAGCTCTTTCCCAACATATAATTAAGCAAAACAGTACCTTTATCCTTTACCTTTATATGCAGTTCGGAAACCGGCTCTGAAGTAATCATCGTATTATTAGGCACTCCACGCAAACGGACCGGAATAGAAAATTCCGCTTCATAATCGTTGTTCAGTGTCTGCAACAACCAGAAACCACCGGCTATAAAGAAGAAAAATAAAAAAACAAAGAACTCTCTGCTCTTATCACTGAGCAGAAAGTCCTTTGTTTTTCCGGTTATATTCAAATAAATACGTCTTATGTTCCTACGATCAAACATAAGCTCACATCTGCTTATTTAGAAGCCTGACTACTGTTTGCATCAGCAGCAGCGGCAAAAATGGAATTCTTGTCAATATGGATTTTAACGTTGGAAGCAATTTCAAGAACCACATCATTATCGTTAATTTCCTTGATAATACCATGAATGCCACCGGCAGTAATCACCTTTTGGTTCACTTGAAGAGATTTGCGGAAATTCGCAATTTCTTTTTGCTTCTTATTTTGCGGGCGAATCATAAAGAAATACATAATAGCGAACATAGCTATCAACATAATCCACATCATGCTTCCGTCCGGGCCTGCAGCAGGAGCTTGCAGGAAAAATACTGTCATCAAATTCATAAATATTCCGTTTTAATTTTTATTATTCAACAAAGGTATCAGTTTTTCGACAACTTCCCTTCTTTTTTCAATTCCTTAACTATTCCATCCAAAGTGCCATTGACAAAACTGCCACTCTTGGCTGTACTGTACACTTTGGCTATATCTACATACTCATTCAACGAAACGCTGACGGGAATGTTCGGGAAACTCAATATTTCGGCCAATGCACACTGCATGATAACTACATCCATAAAAGCTACACGGTCCAAATCCCAGTTACGTGTGTTTTCGCTGATAAGATGACGGTAGTAATCGCAGTTCAGAATAGCACGGCGGAACAAACGGCGGGCAAACTCCTGATCTTCATCATCCTTAAACTCAGGCAATAACGGCTGATTCGCACCATTCTTCTCATCAAAGCGTTTGATTGTTTTCAGAACGAATGTATCCACAATTTCCTTGTCGTCATTCCAATAAAGGCTTTGATCTTCGAGCAATATATCAAGTTCCTCATTATTGAAAATGAATGTCTTATAAAGCTTTCTCCATAATTCACGATCTGCCTCGTAAGAGTTTTCGGAAGAAGCCATATATTCCTTATATATATCAGACGCTACAATCTTTTCAAATAATCCTTTAACAAAATCTTCATCATTCTCCCATGTACGTTTCTGGTTGGAGATAAAGTCCATCAACTGCCTGTTCACTTCCAGTTGGGAAATGAATTTGTTTTCTACAAACTTCATGTTCGGATACAACTCTTCGGCAGTGGGAGCCAACTTTGCTTTTGCCGCATCAATGCGCTTTTGTGCGTAGTTCGTCAAGGCTATCATCAACATAAGCAGATAATTGTAAAGGTCATATGCCTTGGAGAGACTAAAGAACAACTCTTTCTCCGCAGCATCTAAATTTTTACTGCCATTCTGATAATAAGCATATACAATCTGTATAATCTTAAGACGAATAAGAACTCTGTTTATCATAACTAAAGTAAATACTGGTGTTTTAACGAGGTGCAAAAGTAGATATTTTTAATGAGTTTACATAAATAAATCACATTTTTTAATGCAGATAATCATTATCCGGGCTTTTTCTTTTGACAGTTTAAAAAAAATCGTCAATTTTGAACCCGATTACAACAAGATAGCTATAATATGGAAGACTTTAAAAAGAAAAGCGGACTGGACGTGAGCGACAAAGAAATAGTATTCTCCCAATCCATTAAAGCAGGCAAGCGCATCTATTATTTAGACGTTAAGAAAAACAGAAAGGACGAAATGTTCCTTGCTATCACTGAAAGCAAGAAGATAGTAACGGGTGAAGGAGATGAATCACAGGTTAGTTTTGAAAAACATAAAATCTTTTTGTACAAAGAAGATTTTGAAAAATTCATGAATGGCCTGCAACAGGCTATTGGCTTCATTCAGGAACAGCAAGGATGTTTTATGCGCCGCAACGACAATGAAGAACAACCTGACAATGTGCAGCCGGCAGAAGAACAGAAAGAAAAAGATTCTCCGCTTGACGGAGAAATTAAAATAGATATTGATTTTTAAAGGAAAACCTTTTGATAATTCAAAAAGAAGCGGTATTTTTGCACCGCTTTTTTGCAACATCGTGTGGTGAACCACATCGTGTGATGGTGAATTAAGCAATAATCTACTTAATTTAGAGTAACACAAAAAGAAATTAAAATGAAATCAATTGAAGTAAAAGGAACTGCAAGAACTATTGCAGAGCGTTCTTCGGAACAAGCAAGAGCTTTGAAAGCTATTCGTAAAGACAACGGTGTACCTTGCGTACTCTACGGAGCAGGTGAAAACATTCATTTCACTGTACCGGCAGAAGGTCTGCGCAATTTGGTTTATACTCCGCACATCTACGTGGTTGACCTGATTATCGATGGCAAGAAAGTAAATGCTATCTTGAAAGATATTCAATTCCACCCGGTAAAAGATACTATCCTGCACGTTGACTTCTATCAGATTGATGAAACTAAACCTATCGTAATGGAAGTTCCCGTACAAATGGAAGGTCTGGCAGAAGGTGTGAAAGCCGGTGGTAAGCTGACTCTGCAGATGCGTAAACTGAAAGTTAAAGCTTTGTACAACGCTATTCCTGAAAAACTGATTGTCAATGTATCTCATTTGGGATTGGGCAAAACGGTAAAAGTAGGTGAATTAAGCTACGAAGGTTTGGAACTGTTGAATGCTAAAGAAGCCGTTGTATGTGCTGTTAAGCTGACTCGTGCCGCAAGAGGTGCTGCTGCAGCTGCTGCAAACAACTAATCGGCGCTTTCTTAGTAAGCAAACGAGATATTCCGGAACGCGGATTAACGCAGACGACGCAGATTTTATATCCGCGGACAACTGCGATAATCCGCGTTCCTCTCTTTTTATCTGAATTATCATTAAAGCCAAGTATATAAAAATGAAATATCTAATTGCCGGTTTAGGCAATATCGGTCCCGAATATCACGAAACCCGCCATAATATAGGCTTCATGGTAGTAGATGCTTTAGCTCAAGCAGCCGGAATAACCTTTAATGACGGACGCTATGGTTTTACAGCTACCATGTCGGTCAAAGGACGCCAACTGATATTGCTGAAACCGTCTACTTTTATGAATCTGAGTGGAAATGCCGTACGCTATTGGATGCAAAAAGAGAACATTCCGTTGGAAAACGTACTGATTGTAGTAGATGATTTGGCACTACCTTTCGGCACCCTGCGGCTGAAAGGGAAAGGAAGCGATGCGGGACATAACGGACTGAAACATATTGCAGCCACATTAGGTACCCAAAACTATGCCCGCCTGCGTTTTGGTATCGGTAATGATTTTCCCCGCGGCGGACAAGTGGATTTCGTTTTGGGACACTTTACGGACGAAGACTGGAAAACAATGGATGGACGCCTGAAAACAGCCGGCGAAATCATTAAAAGTTTCTGTCTCGCCGGTATAGACATTACAATGAATCAGTTCAACAAGAAATGAGTGAAGCAAGAATAGACAAATGGATGTGGGCTGTACGCATATTCAAGACACGTACAATTGCAGCCGAAGCCTGCAAAAAAGGACGTATTAGTATCAATGGTGCACTTGCAAAGGCAGCTCGAATGGTGAAGCCGGGAGATGTAATACAAGTACGCAAACCGCCGGTTACCTATTCTTTCAAAGTACTACAGACTATTGAAAAGCGTGTAGGTGCCAAGCTTGTTCCCGAAATGATGGAGAACATAACCACCCCGGAGCAATATGAATTGTTGGAAATGAGCAAAATCAGCGGATTTATCAACCGCGCTAAGGGAACGGGACGCCCCACCAAAAAGGATCGCCGTGAACTGGAAGACTTCACTGCGCCTGAATTCGTGGATGACTTTGATTTTGATTTCGACTTTGAAGAATAATATACAAGTATGAGTGAGAAAATAATAAAATGGGGATTTATCGGCTGCGGAGAAGTGACCAAATACAAAAGTGGACCTGCATTTCAAAAAATTGAACACTCCGAAGTGGTAGCTGTGATGAGTCGGGATATCTCCAAAGCCAAAGCTTATGCCAAAGAAAGAGGCATTGCCAAATGGTACAATGATGCACAGGAACTGATTAATGATGAAGACGTAAATGCCGTATATATTGCCACCCCACCCTCTTCCCATGCCACATATGCCATTATGTCTATGAAAGCCGGCAAACCGGTATACATAGAAAAGCCGATGGCAGTGACTTATGAAGAGTGTTGCCGTATCAACCGTATTTCCCAAGAAACCGGCATACCTTGTTTTGTAGCCTATTACCGCCGTTATCTTCCTTATTTCCTGAAAGTAAAGTCATTGGTGGAAGAAGGGGCCATCGGAAATGTCATCAATATACAAATTCGCTTTGCCCAGCCACCTCGCGATCTGGACTATAACAAGGAGAACCTACCCTGGCGTGTACAGCCCGATATCGCCGGTGGCGGTTATTTTTATGATTTGGCTCCACACCAGATAGACATACTGCAAGATATGTTCGGATATATTCTTGAAGCCAACGGATACAAGAGCAACCGTGGCGGACTATATTCTGCAGAGGATACCCTCAGTGCCTGTTTCCAATTTGACAGCGGTCTGGTAGGCAGCGGCTCGTGGTGTTTCGTTGCACATGAGTCTGCACGTGAAGACCGTATCGAAATCATCGGAGACAAAGGTATGATATGCTTTTCTGTATTTACCTATGATCCCATAGCCTTACACACCGAACGAGGAAGGGAAGAAATCCCTGTAGAAAACCCCATTTACGTCCAGCAACCGCTTATTCAAGCTGTTGTAGACCATTTACTTGGCAAATCAATCTGTAACTGCGATGGCGAAAGCGCAACACTGACAAACTGGGTAATGGACAAAATTTTAAATAAAATATAAAATACGAAGTATAAGGTATAAATGGCTATGCTATGATATTACATAACCATTTGTCATTCATAAATCATGCTCATTGCCAATTTATACTTTATACTTCATTCTCTTTCAAAGTTTGCTTCTCACCGCTTCAACCAATTCCTGATATTCGACATCCGTCAGATACACCTTTCCCGGATTCATCTGGAAAGTACCACCATAATCGGGACCATCTACATATTTCGGCGCCAAATGAAAATGAAGATGAGATAATTTGTCTGAATACGCACCATAATTAATCTTTTCCGGATTAAAAGCTTTTTGCATGGCGCGAGTCACACGGGCAACATCAGCCATGAAAGCATTGCGTTCCTCATCCGTTAGTTCATTCAAGTCATTGACATGGTCTTTGTAAGCCACAAGGCAGCGCCCGCGATAAGTTTGTTCCTTAAAAAGGAAGACACGTGACACACTAAGCTGCGCAATCTCAATCATCAGATTATGCAACGTTTCATTATTCTGACAGTACAGACAGTCTTTCGGATCACTTTTCATGATATTTCTTTTTTAAAGTTTATGTTCGTAAAGCAAAGATAACCGTTATTCCAATATCACAGGTCGACATTCTCATCATTTTCACCGACCAATTTGTACACATCGACATTCTCACCGACAATCCATACTACATCCTCCTCGACAAAAGGCTCGTGCACGTCAGGAGCATGCAAAGTTTCCCCTCCTCGCTCCACTCCAACAATCAGGCAGTGGTATTTCTCGCGTATGCCTGCAT
Source organism: Bacteroides sp. NSJ-48 (assembly GCF_014287405.1). Lineage (NCBI taxonomy): Bacteria > Pseudomonadati > Bacteroidota > Bacteroidia > Bacteroidales > Bacteroidaceae > Bacteroides > Bacteroides sp. NSJ-48. Next base: position 49,109 of record NZ_JACOOD010000025.1, read on the forward strand.
CTTTCAATGTTTTACCCAAGAACGGAGAATTTGCATCGATACGCAACTGACGCAGTATCATCTCACTTTTTTCCACGGCGTCCGCAGCTATCGTTGAGAGCTTATCCATTTCCTCACCAAACACATTCAATTCTTCATCAGTAGCAATAACCTGTATCTTATCTAAAGGAAAAAGACGCACAGAAGCACCGGGAATATTTATCCGCCTGCGTCCACGAAGAATAGAAACGACATGCACCCCATAACGCTTGCCAAAATTCAACTCTGCCAGCGTCTTGCCTGCCCAAGCCGATTCCCCAGGAATCTCATAATCCGTCAAATGCAAATCACGCGAAAGCAGACGGCCTGCATATTCAGGCTTCTTCTCGCCCAAATATTCCGCACGCATATCCCGCGACCGCAAATTCTGAAAAAAAGTACGTTCAATCATTATAGACTGCCGCTTCAACTGTCTGGAAAGTATCATCACTATAACCAGCAGTACCGCAACTCCAAAGACAAGACCAACCGACAGTTTAAACAGTCCGGCTATTACAAACATCACAAAAGAAACTGCCAACAGAATTCGCAGCACGATAGTAGCTACCAGTGGAGCACGATTTCCCCGACTGTCGCGCCACAATGTTACGAATTCTACCGAATGGTTTTTCTTAATCATGATGGCTCGCAGAAAAGGAGAAATAAACAGAACAATGACCAAAGCAGACAATAAAGAGCCCCAAATCCCAGGCAAGTTTCCCTTGAAAAACGGTACAAGGAAGCGGAATGCGATAGCAATCACCGCCACACTTACAATGGAATAAACCACCGTAATACGCAACAAAGCAAATATCAGTTTCTTCCATAAACTCTCATGATTCACAGTCTGCGAACCGGAAGCATAATGCAGCAAAAATTTCTGCCACCGTTCCGGCAAATGCGTATCGACAAAATTGGAAGCCGGTTCTGCAAAACGAATCATATAAGGGGTAAGAAAGGTAGTAATGACAGATACAGCCACCACTATAGGATACAGAAAATGACTTGTTACATGCAAAGACACTCCCAAAGAAGCGATGATAAAAGCAAATTCTCCAATCTGCGTCAAACTGAATCCGCATTGCATAGCCGTCTTAAGCGGCTGCCCTGCAAGCAATACTCCCAATGTGCCGAACAACGATTGCCCGACAATAACCGCCAATGTGATGACAACAATAGGACCCGCATATTCTACTATCATCAAAGGGTCTACCATCATACCTACAGAAACAAAGAATATGGCGCCGAATAAATCTTTTACCGGCTTAACCAGACGTTCAATACTTTCCGCTTCTACCGTTTCAGCCAGAATAGACCCCATGATAAAAGCGCCGAACGCTGCTGAAAATCCCGTATGGGCAGCAAGCACAACCATACCGAAACAAAGCCCGAGCGATACAATCAGCAAAGTCTCCTCACTCATCAGCTTCCGACATTTTTTCAACAGAACAGGAATCAAATAGATGCCGACCACAAACCACAATATAAGAAAGAATAACAGTTTTGCTATACTGCCCAGCATTTCCGTCCCTTCAAAATTATGACTGACTGCCATGGTAGACAGCATAACCATCAGGACAATGGCAAGAATATCTTCCAAAATCAACACACTGAGCACCAGCCCGGTAAACTTTTTCTTGCGCATGCCCAAATCATCAAATGCCTTATAGATAATAGTAGTGGAAGACATGGCTATCATACCGCCCAAGAAAATGCAATCCATCCGTTTCCATCCGAAAGCCGTGCCAACTGCCACACCCAATAATATCATACAGAATATAATTGTACAAGCAGCGATTATAGCGGCTCCCCCCACCTTGACTATTTTCTTAAAGCTAAACTCCAGCCCCAAAGCAAACAGCAAGAAAATAACGCCGATGTCCGCCCAAGTCTGTATGTTTGCCGTATCCATCACCGAAGGGGTATAAGCCATGTGAGGACTGGCCAAGAAGCCTGCAACGACATACCCCAAGACTAACGGTTGTTTCAGTTTTTTAAATAATAGCGTCATTATTCCGGCGCAAATCAGTATCAATGCCAAATCGGCGATCAAGGGAGCTAAATGTGACATAATATTTGTCCGATTGAATTTCCACTGACAAAGATATAACAAAAAAAGCTTTTGAATCTCTTTTATAACAAAAAACGAATACCATCAATAGATTAAACAACGACCGGTTGTCTCAATTATAAAATCATTTTAAGAAGAAATACCTTTATAATTAATTGGCGAAAAATTTCTTTATTCAAGTAGAAATATCTTTCTTTGTACTGCTGATTTTAAAAATTTGGAATTGAATACCAACATTAATAAAAACTGTTATGAAAATTTCGCACATTGAACATTTAGGCATTGCTGTAAAAAGCATTGAAGAAGCCCTTCCGTACTACGAAAATGTATTAGGTTTAAAATGCTACAACATTGAAACCGTAGAAGATCAAAAGGTAAGAACCGCTTTCTTGAAAGTAGGTGAGGTGAAAATTGAGTTGCTCGAACCCACTTCTCCCGAAAGCACCATTGCCAAATTCATCGAAAAGAACAACGGTAACGGCGGTATGCACCATTTGGCATTTGCTGTGGAAGACGGAGTGGCAAACGCTCTCGCAGAAGTTGAAGGGAAAGGCATCCGCCTGATTGACAAAGCTCCCCGTAAAGGTGCGGAAGGCTTGAACATCGCATTCCTGCATCCGAAATCCACACTCGGCGTATTGACGGAACTTTGCGAAAAAGGAGAATAAAGATTTATGGTTTGAAATCATAAATCCGAAAACATAAATCTGAAATCATAAATCATAAATAAAGAATATGAGTAATCAACTTGAGAAAATTAAAGAGCTTATTGACCGCCGTACGGCTGCGCGTCTTGGTGGTGGTGAAAAAGCGATTGCAAAGCAACATGAGAAAGGGAAATATACAGCTCGCGAGCGTATAGCAATGTTACTCGATGAAGGAAGTTTCGAAGAAATGGACATGTTTGTTGAGCACAGATGTACGAATTTCGGTATGGAAAAGAAACACTATCCCGGCGACGGTGTAGTTACCGGTTGCGGTACCATCGATGGTCGCTTGGTCTACATTTTCGCACAGGATTTCACTGTTTCTGCCGGTTCATTGTCGGAAACCATGTCTTTGAAGATTTGCAAAATCATGGATCAAGCAATGAAGATGGGTGCTCCCTGTATCGGTATCAATGACTCAGGTGGTGCACGTATTCAAGAAGGTATCAATGCTTTAGCCGGATATGCCGAGATTTTCCAACGCAATATTCTTGCTTCCGGCGTTATTCCCCAAATTTCCGGTATCTTCGGTCCTTGTGCCGGTGGTGCGGTTTATTCTCCTGCCCTGACTGACTTTACACTAATGATGGAAGGAACGTCCTACATGTTCCTTACTGGTCCGAAAGTGGTAAAGACCGTAACCGGAGAAGATGTCAGCCAGGAAAATTTGGGTGGTGCAAGCGTACACTCTACCAAATCCGGTGTAACTCACTTCACTGCAAAAACCGAAGAGGAAGGTCTTGCACTTATCCGCAAGCTACTGAGCTACATTCCTCAAAATAATTTGGAAGAAGCTCCTTACACAGATTGTACAGATCCCATCGACCGTCTGGAAGATTCTCTGAACGATATTATCCCTGACAATCCGAACAAGCCTTACGATATGTACGAAGTTATCGGTGCTATCGTTGACAACGGAGAGTTCCTTGAAATTCAGAAAGACTATTCCAAGAATATCATTATCGGTTTTGCCCGTTTCAACGGACAATCAGTCGGCATTGTAGCCAACCAGCCCAAATATCTGGCAGGTGTACTTGATAGCAACGCTTCTCGTAAGGGCGCACGTTTCGTCCGTTTCTGCGATGCTTTCAATATTCCTATCGTATCTTTGGTAGATGTACCGGGCTTCCTTCCCGGAACCGGTCAGGAGTACAACGGTGTTATCCTGCACGGTGCCAAATTGCTGTATGCCTACGGTGAAGCTACCGTACCTAAAGTTACTATCACCCTACGCAAATCCTATGGCGGTTCGCACATCGTAATGAGCTGTAAGCAACTTCGTGGTGACATGAACTATGCATGGCCTACTGCTGAAATCGCAGTTATGGGTGGTGCAGGTGCGGTAGAAGTTCTGTATGCACGCGAGGCTAAAGAACAAGAAAATCCGGCTCAGTTCCTGGCTGAAAAAGAAGCTGAATATACCAAACTGTTTGCCAATCCTTACAATGCAGCCAAGTATGGCTATATCGATGATGTTATAGAACCGCGCAACACGCGTTTCCGCATTATCCGCGCCCTGCAACAACTGCAAACCAAGAAATTGACCAACCCGGCCAAGAAACATGGTAATATTCCTCTTTAAGAATTGAGAATTAACAGTTGAGAATTAAAAAATAAAAACTCAAATTTATGAATAAAACAAAAATCGGAATATTCCTTTCATTGATGCTGGTGCTGGGGTTCTGTTCTTCTTGTGGAGAAAAGGAGTCAAACTCTAAACTGTTGCTGAATGAAGTGCTTATCACCAACGAAAGCAACTTTCAGGATGATTACGGTGTTCACAGCGCATGGATTGAGATATTCAACAAATCATATGGCAGCGCCGACCTTGCAGGTTGCTATCTGAAATTCAGCAGCCAACCGGGTGACACCGCTACCTATTTCATCCCGAAAGGTGATGTCCTAACTTTGGTAAAACCTCGTCAGCACGCGCTGTTTTGGGCAGACGGAGAACCTAATCGCGGTACTTTCCATACCAACTTTAAGTTAGACAGCCAGAACGCCAATTGGATCGGCTTATACGATTCCGGCAAGAAATTACTGGACCAGATTGTGGTACCCGCCGGAACATTACAAGCCAACCAATCTTATGCACGTGTCAGTGATGCCACTCCGGAATGGGAAGTAAAAGGAGATGCGTCCGATAAGTATGTAACTCCAAGCACCAATAACAAAACCATTGACAGCAATGCTAAAATGGAGAAGTTTGAAGAGCATGACAGTATAGGTATCGGTATGGCTATTTCCGCCATGAGTGTAGTATTTTCCGGATTACTCCTTCTTTATATCTCTTTCAAGATTATAGGCAAGATTTCTGTAAACCTCAGCAAACGTAACGCAATGCGCGCTAAGGGCATTACCGATAAAAAAGAGGCTAAAGAAAAACAACTGGGAGAAGCACCGGGTGAAGTATTCGCAGCCATTTCCCTGGCATTGCACGAAATGCAGAGTGATGTACACGATGTAGAAGACACCGTACTCACCATTACCCGCGTAAAGCGCAGCTATTCACCTTGGAGTTCAAAGATTTACACGTTGCGTGAAACCCCTCAGAGAAAGTAAAGTCACCTTTAATAAAGATAAAACGATGAAAGAATATAAATACAAAATCAACGGTAACGCATATAAAGTTACTATTGGAGATATTGAAGACAACATCGCTCACGTAGAAGTGAACGGTACTCCCTACAAAGTAGAAATGGAAAAAGCTCCGAAAGTTGCAGTCAAACCGGTAGTACGCCCTGTTAGTGCAGCCCCAGCTGCCCCGACTGCTCCAGTTGTAAAACCGGCTGCTGCTTCAACCGGCAAGTCAGGTGTAAAATCTCCGCTGCCAGGTGTTATCCTTGACATCAAAGTCAATGTGGGTGATACCGTGAAGAAAGGCCAGGTTATCATTATCCTGGAGGCCATGAAAATGGAGAACAATATCAATGCCGACAAAGACGGTAAAATTACCGCTATTAATGTTAGTAAAGGAGAATCCGTACTCGAAGGTACTGACCTTGTAATTATTGAATAATATGGGAGAATTTATCACATTTTTAGGAAATAACCTTGCAGACTTCTGGACTTATACAGGTTTTGCCAATGCAACAGGCGGACATCTGGTAATGATTCTGGTAGGTTTATTCTTCATATACTTGGCTGTTGCCAAGGAATTTGAGCCGATGTTGCTGATTCCTATCGGTTTCGGTATGCTGATCGGTAATATCCCTTTCAATATGGAAGCCGGATTAAAAGTCGGTATCTATGAGGAAGGGTCTGTACTTAACATTCTGTATCAAGGGGTAACTTCCGGTTGGTATCCGCCACTTATTTTCCTGGGTATCGGAGCTATGACGGATTTCTCCGCTCTAATCTCTAACCCGAAGCTGATGCTAGTCGGTGCTGCCGCACAATTCGGTATTTTCGGTGCATATATGACTGCTTTGGCTATCGGATTCGATCCGATGCAAGCTGGTGCTATCGGTATCATCGGTGGTGCCGATGGTCCGACAGCCATTTTCCTTTCGTCCAAACTGGCTCCCAACCTGATGGGTGCAATTGCCGTGTCCGCCTATTCCTATATGGCATTAGTACCGGTAATCCAACCGCCTATCATGCGTCTGCTGACCAGCAAGAACGAGCGCCTTATCCGCATGAAACCGCCACGTGCAGTTTCTCATACGGAAAAAGTAATGTTCCCGATTATCGGTCTGTTACTTACCTGTTTCCTTGTTCCGTCCGGTTTGCCTTTGTTAGGTATGCTATTTTTCGGTAACTTACTAAAAGAGAGTGGTGTAACCCGCCGTCTGGCTAACACAGCCAGCGGTCCGCTGATTGATACCATCACGATTCTGCTTGGTCTGACTGTAGGTGCTTCCACACAAGCATCCGAATTCCTGACTACAGACTCATTGTGGATTTTTGGTCTGGGTGCATTCTCATTCATCATCGCAACCGCTTCCGGTGTAATCTTTGTGAAGATATTCAATATCTTCCTGAAGAAAGGCAACAAGATTAATCCGCTGATTGGTAATGCAGGCGTATCTGCAGTGCCTGACTCCGCACGTATCTCTCAAGTAGTAGGTTTGGAATATGATCCAACCAACTACCTGTTGATGCATGCCATGGGTCCGAACGTAGCGGGCGTTATCGGCTCAGCAGTAGCTGCCGGTATTCTGTTGGGATTCCTGATGTAAGCAGTGAAAACGTTTGCATAACCTGCATAAAGGATAATAGCGGAGAGGTAACAGCCTTCTCCGCTATTTTTTTTAATTTAGCGGAGAAAATAACGAAAAGCTAATATCATGAAAAAAGTATTCTTCATTTTAGGAACACTCCTACTTTCCCTCAGTACGTACGCAGCTATGAACGTAAACAAAATCGATCCACCATTTTGGTACACTGGTATGCAAAACCCCGAACTTCAGCTAATGGTATATGGTGAAGGCATCGGCAATGCAACGGTATCTGTCAACTATCCCGGCGTCTCACTGAGCAGCACAGTCAAATTGGAAAGCAATAATTACCTGCTGGTCTACCTCAGACTGGATAAAAATGTGAAACCCGGTAAAATGCCACTCACCTTCACGCAAGGCAAGAAAAAGTTCGTCAAAGAATATGAGTTAAAGGCACGTGCCAAAAAAGGCTGCGAGCACAAAGGTTTCGATGCATCCGATGCACTCTATCTGTTAATGCCCGACCGTTTTGCCAACGGCAACCCGGACAACGACCAAATAGCAGGCATGGCAGAATACAAGGTAGACCGCAACGACCCAAATGCTCGTCATGGCGGCGACCTCGCAGGTATCGAACAGCACCTTGATTACTTTTCCGATTTGGGCGTAACCGCCTTGTGGTTTACTCCGGTATTGGAAAACAACATGACCGGCGGTTCCTACCACGGCTATGCCACCACCGATTATTATAAAGTAGATCCCCGCTTTGGCAGCAATGAAGAGTATAAGCAGCTCATCGAAAAATCTCATACACGCGGCATTAAAATCGTAATGGATATGATTTTCAACCACTGCGGTGTAGAGCATATATGGATAAAAGACATGCCTTGCAAAGATTGGTTCAACAACCCCGACCATGAAAATAACTTTGTGCAGACATCCTTCAAACTGACTCCCCACGTAGACCCTTATGCTTCGAAATACGATTTCAGCCAGATGAATGACGGTTGGTTCGTAACCGCCATGCCCGACCTCAACCAAAAGAATCCGCATGTATACCGTTATCTCGTTCAGAACAGTTTCTGGTGGATTGAATATGCCGACATAGACGGCATCCGTATGGATACTTACCCCTATGCCGACTATGATGCCATGAGCAATTGGATGAAAGAGTTGAATGAAGAATACCCTAACTATAACACCGTAGGCGAAACATGGGTAACCGAACCGGCATATACCGCATGGTGGCAAAAGGACTCCAAACTGTCCGCTCCTAAAAACAGCAATCTGAAGACGGTAATGGATTTCAGTTTCTATGATAAAATCAACATTGCCAAAACGGAGGAAACAGAAACTTGGTTTAAAGGATTAGACCGAGTGTATAACAGTTTCGTATATGATTTTCTTTATCCGAATCCGGAATCGGTACTCGCTTTCATCGAGAATCACGACACCGACCGCTTTTTGGGTGAAGGAGAAAACCTTCCGATGCTGAAACAAGCCTCTACCCTGTTGCTCACCACCCGACGCATTCCGCAATTATACTACGGAACGGAGATTATGATGAACGGCGTAAAGAGCAAGAGCGACGGTTATGTTCGTAAAGACTTCCCCGGCGGTTGGGCAGACGATAAAGAAACCGCACTGACAGCCGAAGGCCGCAGCAAAATTCAAAACGATTGCTACAATTTCTACAAAACAATACTGAATTGGCGTAAAGGAAACAATGTGATTGCCAAAGGCAGTATGACTCAGTTTATGGTACAAAACGGCGTATATGCCTATGCCCGTCAGTATGAGGGCAAAATTGTTTTCGTAATGCTGAACGGTACAGATTCAGAAACCACCGTTCCTTTAAAATTCTACAAAGAAATTTTGAAAGACAAGAAAGAAGGAAAAGATATTCTAAGCGGCAAAACAATTCTCTTTGAAAAAGAGTTGAAGATGGAAGCGCGTGAATCCCTGATCATCGAATTGTAAATAAATTCAGGTTTGACATAAATCAGGTACGGACTAAATAGACACGGATAAATCCATAAAGTCCGTACCTAAAAACAAATGAGGTTGTGTCAAAATGCTGACACAGCCTTTTTTTATGCGCAAAGCCCAGACTTTCTCAAGCCCGGGCTTTGTTATTACCCAAAGTTTTCGTATCTTTAGGCATAAAGTTTTTCGTTATGGCAAAGTTACATTTTCGTCCTTACATTCCCAACCAAACCGTTCTTTTTCCACAA
>NZ_JACOOD010000026.1:0-54154 GCF_014287405.1 Bacteroides sp. NSJ-48
TCGGATAGAATTATGTGAGAAAGCACCGAAAAATGGCAATAAGAATGGCATATGAAGTGGTCATGTCCTATCATCTTCATATGCCATCTTATTTTTTAGGGACATTTACTGAATATCCCAATTTTAGTTGTTCAAATATTTGTTATTACTTACTTTAATAACTACACGTAGGGTAAAAATGCGGGACAAGAAAACATCCTCGTCCCGCTACTATAAAACGTATGTTTAATACTAAAAATCCTCACTATGTTCACATAAAGAGAACTGTAGTTTATATCCGACAAAAGTTCCATAAAAGTCAATAAAACAGTTAGCTTCCTTGCTATTAGAAATCCACTGTACTCCTATTCTATTATATTGGGAATTGTTTTCAGTTAGCTTATATTGGGGGTCACCATATAATCTGGTCAGACCTGCTTGAATAACATCCAGTTCACTTGCGTCAAATACTGTAGCATGTTCATTCGTAGCTTTAACCATTTTTATCACTTCTATAGCATGTACCTTTCCATTCAAACCGATAACTCTTACATAATTCATAGTTACATTAAAAATGCTATAATAATAAGCATCTGTCACTTTGTAAATAGAGTAACCATTTGAACTTTTCTCAAAACTCAATTTATTAGATATTTCAGATATTGGCATTCCGATAGTTATCCCTTTAAAGGAAGGTTTAGCTTCCAATTGTTGAATATTTTGAGAGTGCATAGTAAATATGCTCATTAAAAACGAAAGAAGTAAAAGTATATTTTTCATAACATTCTATTTATTTGGAGATAAACTCCCACCGTCTATATAACTCATTCCATTTATAGTAACCTACCATATTCCCATAAGTATCGTAAATCTCATATCGTTGGTATAAGTCATTCCACTTTTTCTTATATTTTACATTGCCATATGAGTCATATTCTTCATTTTGGTTATAAAGATTGTTTCTTTTCTCATAACCCTGCTGGTTTCCGTATTGATCTTTGATATCTTTTCTATTATATAAGCTATTATATTGTTCTGTTTTTAACAAATCTCCGTTTGCATTGTAATACTCTAAGCGGTCATATAATGAGTTATATTTGGCATATCCAATGAGATTGCCATAGGAATTGTAAAACTCTGTTCTATCATATAGCTCATTGTATTTTTGCGTATAATTCTGTCCCCATAATAGGGTAGAAATGCATAAAAGAACGATTGTAAATAATGTTTTCATAATTGTAATTTTTAATATATAAACCATGAATAAGATAATATCTCCTTTTTCTTTATCGCGAACAATGCACGATTTGCTTCAAGAAAGCCTTTTTTTAAAGCCTTTTTTAGAAATTTCTTTCCTTTTCTTTTTTGTCCAGACAAGTAGTATGATATTCCCAAATTGTAGTATAACTGGCTATTGTAATAGCCAGTACTTAAAGCAGCATTGGCATAACTCGTAAAATATCCAATTTGTTTCTTTTGTAGGTATTCATAAGCAGTCCGTGAATACTTGTCAAAATCTTCTCGAGCTCGCTTCTCTCTATACACTTCTGCCGCCGCTCTTAACATCATTTCTTCATGTGTCATCGGAACATAAGTGTTAGTAAATGTTGCGTTAGCGGGAGTGTCATAACGGTTTTGTGCATTAGCAAATATTGAAACCGTAAGAAATACAAAACATAGTAACTTTTTAGTCATGTACTACAATATTTTTATTCTTCCCAGCTCCATGAAGAAGTTTATAAAAACACGAAGCGTGGAACTGCAATGCCACGTCTTAGATGAAGGTCGTAGGAAAAATACCTTGAGTACAGATATGGATATAGCAGCCCACGCTATAGCGTGAGAACCACTATGCTATCCCTTGTACTCTTTGAAAATTTCCTACGTTTTCATCTACAAGATAAGCATAACGCTTCTTTCTTTACTAATATGTCTGGAGAGAGTGTGTGCTCAATCCGGTGCAAAAGTATGAAAAATAATCAAATAAACTCTGTAAAAGCCATTCTTATTTTCTCATTTCTTGTGTTTTATAACCTTAATCCCCTCTTCGGTCTGTTTTCTTCTTTTTGGGTGTGGCTTACACCCAGCTTTTCTTTGAGCTCTTTGAATTTCATCCTGAACCATTCAAGTATCGGCATACCGTCAATACACAGCTGGAATTTACCTTTCTCTTGTGGGTTTCTCTCTACGGTAGCCGTTGAGTGCTCCGTCCTGAACTTCTCCTTGTGTTCTTTCGAATAGAGCCTGCCTTTGAACCCTACGGGCTGCAGGCTGACGATTCGCCTTGTCAGTTCCTCGGTAAACCCCACTTCCCGGCATTGTTCGGCTATGGGCAGCAGTTCCGTTACGATAGGGAAATAGGTGTCTATCTGTTTCAGCCTATTGTCGTACCCTGCAATTTTCTGTTGGTAATTCCGGTCTATCCTGACTATCTCGCTGTTGTGGCGGTTTTCCATGTTCTTCTGTTCCCTCTGTTCGGCTTGTACCTGCTTTTGCAGCTTCACAATGCCCTGCCTCAAACTTTCATTCTCCGTTTCCAGCCTCCTGACCTTGCTGCCTCCCAAAAGAGAACTCACCCCGTCCGCTATGGCTGTGGTGGCGTTTACCGCCGCATTCTTCATCTTCTGCGTGTTGATTTCTCCCTTGACCTTTTTCAGTTTCTTCTGCGCTTCCTCTTCCAGTCCCAGCAGGGTTTCTATGTTCTCCTGCAGACTGTCTTGTTGCTCTACCAGCTCCTTGTAGTATTGCATGGTGGAGATGTGTTTTGCCAGCGAACCGTCTATTCCTCTTTGCAAGCCATATTTGCCCATGGCTTGTGCGTAGGTGTCCTGATAGTGTTTCAGCTTGTGCCTTGCCATGACATCATCTGCACACAGCCGCACGTCCTGCGTGCTCTTCTTGCGGTATTTCTTTTTCCCGTTCTGTTCTTCTTTTTTGGCTTTCCTGCGCTCTCCGGTCACTATCGGTACGATAGTGGCGTGTATGTGCGGTGTCTTTTCGTCCATGTGCAGAACTGCCGACACGAGGTTCCGCTCCCCGTATGTTTCCCGGAGCCATTGCAGGCTGTCGTTGCACCATCCGTCAAGCTGTCCGTCCACTTCCATTTGCTTCATGTCCTTGTTGCTTCCGGTGAGCAGTACCCGGATTGCCTTCACCTGGTTGGTACCCACCTTGCGCCTGATACCTGCTGTCTCTATCCGGTGCGCTATTGCCTGTGTGCGGTTCCTCACTCCTTCGGGGAATTGCACCAATTCCCGATTCAGGTGCGTGCGCGTTCTGTCCGCGTTCTTGGGGTGGACGGTGCGCTCTATGTGTGCGGACATCCTGCTGTCCGTACCCTTTGCTTTTTCCAAATGCAAAACTGCATATCCCATAACTGTAATATATTTTTCGGTTAATACTTCCCCTGCCTTGTTCCCATGCCGCATGGCTCCGGGGTTTCAAAAGGGGCGGCGTCCCTTTTGCTCATTGGGGCTTTTTTAGCAATGCGTGCATTGCGTGAAGAAAAAGCCCTAATGAGCTATGGCTTTTTTTAAAGCCATCTGCCGGCTGTGCGGTTACATCCTGAAACCTCTGCCTTTCCTCTCCGGCTGCCTTGCCTGCCGTTGTTCTTTCTCCGGTTCCGGTTTCTCCTGCCGCCGTTCCGCTTGTCCTGACCGTTTACCACAAAGGAAGTCGTTCAGGTCGTTGTATTCTCCGTATATGTGTGATGCGTCCCGGACACGCATTCCGTATTTCTCCCGCAGTTCCTGAACGGCTTCCATTCCCGCCTTGTCGTTGTCAAGAAAGCAATGGATGCGTCCGTAACCGCCCAAAGGTCGGATTGCTTTGGATAGGTTGGAAGTCGAGTTCAGCACGATGTAGTCCTGCCCGTCAAGGTCGGGACGGTCGGGACACCTTTCCAGCCGCAGGGTAAGGAAGGAGAGGTAGTCCATGAAGCCCTCGAAGAGGCAGCAGGTCTCCCTCGTCTGTTCCTGCCGTATGTGGGTGATGTCCTTCGGTGCGATGCACCCTTTGAAAAACTTGTTGCGTATCTCGTAGCCTCCCGAACGGTTGGGGAAGCCGACGGCAAAGTATGGTTTGCCGTCGGTCAGATAGCGCACTTCCCTGCATTCTCTTTTCGCCAGCTCCGTATTTATCCCCCTCTGCCGCAGATAGGAATACAAGGCGGGGGAAGAGAGCGGCACCACCTCCAACTGTTGGAAGCTCGGTTTTGAGAGTGCCTGCTTGCCAAAAGAAAAGGAGACCGGATGCACGCCGGGCGCCTGCTCCGCTATCCGTTCCAAAAGGTAGGGCAGGCTGTCGGATGCGTAGAGTTCCTGCGCCAGTGCGATGATGTTCCCGCCCCTGCCTGCGCTAAAATCGTACCATAGATTGCGTTCCGTGTTGACCTTGAAGGACGGTTCCCGTTCATTCCTGAATGGTGACTTGTACCATAGGCTGTCGCCCTGTTTCCTTACCGGGTCGTAGCCGAGACTGTGCAGATATTCCTCTATGCGTATCTGTTTCGCTTCATTCGTATTCATGTAGGTTTCTGTTTAAGTGGATATTGTTTTTTTCTTTTCGCCCGTACCTTTTCGTATATTACGGGCTGTATCCACTTTACTTTACTTCCGTATATATATGGTACGGGAATAAAGTAAAGTGCTTTTATCAGCAACCGGAACACTTCACTTTACTCTGACATATATATATACCCTGACTAAAGTAAAGTGGTTTCCGGTCTGTGCCGCTAATAGTGGAAGTCGGGGTTGAAAGTGTATTTCCTGCCGTTCTCCTGCACTATCATCCGCTTGCTTTTGAGTACGGTGATGAGTTTTACCACCTTGTTGCCGCCGAGTGTGGCACCGACAGAGGCGTATGCTTCCTGCAAGGCTTCCGCAAGTTCCTGATAGCCGTATTCGTCTTTCAGGGTGAACGCCGCTTCCAGTGCGATACGGTGCTGCCGCTCGGTGATGTCCTTGTACGGGTCGAACTTCTCCCTGTTTCCTTTTGTCTCATCCTTGTCCTTGAACTGGTAGTCTTCCAGCAGTTCGGGCAATGCTTCCTCATTGATGCGGAATGCGAACGGTTCGAAGTCCACCGCCCTGATATGTGCGGTTTTGACCGTACTTATGTCGGGATTCTTGCTGTCCTTCTCCACTTGCAGCACCGTTTCCGCCTTGTTGCTTAGCTCGGTTCCGATGTGCCCCCTTGCGTTCTCGTCCCCCTTGTTCTGGTGCAGTATGGTATGGATGTGGATGTTCCTTTCCCCCGTCCATGTCATCAGCAGGGAGATTACCTTCGTGGATTCGCCGGGGCTGTTGATGTCGTACACCATGTCCCGTATTCCGTCGATGATTACCAGCCCGACGTTTTCAGTCCGGTAGATTGCCTCCTTCACGATTGCTATGCGCTCTTCGGGCGTGTATTTCCGCAAGACGAGGAACTCGAGGTTCTCATGGTTGCTGCCTGTCGGCAGTCCCGCCATGCGCAGGCTGCGCCTTGCCACTTTCGCACAGTGGTAGGAGCTCTGTTCGGTGTCCACATAGAGTATTTTCCGCTTGTTTTCGGGCAGTTCCGCCGTATAGTTCAGTACCGTCCCGTTTTTCAGCGCAGCCGCCACGATTGCGGAGACGTTGAATGTTTTCTTGCTTTTGGCTTTTCCGATTGACGCGCTGAAGTTTCCCAGCGTGCCGATGACGGAGCCCTGCACTTTCAGGATTTCAGGTGCCTGCTCGTAGTCTTCCGAAAGGTCAAGCCGCGAGGCATGCCATAGGATTATCGCCTCTTCGGGCGTGATGTTTCTTTCCTTGTTTTCCATATGGCACCTCCCTATCTGCGTCCCCCGCTTTTACGTCCTGCCAGTTCCAGTGCCATGTCCGCATCGACGATGATTTTGCGCCCTATCTGCGTAATGGCTCTGTCTATCCTCCCGCTTTTCTTAATACGGTTTGCAGTGGGTATGCTGCACCCGAACAGCCGGGCTATGCCGCCTATCCCGTACACGTATTTCTTGTCCTTGTCGGCTGCTGGCTGGGCTGGCTTCGTTTCGCTTCCCTGCAAGGCATGTCGGTTCAGGAATATGAACTCTTCGCCCGTCATCTGCCATACGGGCTTTGATAAAAGGTCTCTAATTTCCATGTCAGAATGAATTAACGTTTGTACTGTAAGCCCTGCGCATGGGCTTTTTATTTCGTTCGAACAGTGCAAAGTTAGTTCCGGGTATGGGTGGTAAGGATGTGGATAGCGTGATTGGGGTATCACGCTATCTCATTAATTATCAACAAGTAATAAAAAGTGGTAGAAATTATTTTGAGTGGTAAAAGTGGTCGTGTCGTGGAATGTCGGGACATATCACCGGCTATCGGAATATTAACCGCATTTCCTTGGCAAATTCCTGATTGCTGTCACTGGCTAAATCAGTACGGGGAACGGGTGCCTTGTATTTGGATTTGTAATATTTTATGTCTATATCCAGCAATCTCATGATTTCATCCTTCCACTTCTCTCTGTCCTGATTGGAGAGGGTCTCACCCATGAGGAATATCAGGTAGCATACACGCGCCTTTTCTCCCGGTCTTATCTTCAGCCTGTTCCTGCATGGCTGCAAGTTCATTCCGGCGTAGAAATCGGCTTCGGGAACGGCTTCAAACTGTTTGTCGTTGCATTTCTCATAAATGGCTGACAGCAGTCGCATGGGGAAATAGGCGGGTGGGCTTGCCGGGGTGGTACCGGATGAGGGAATTTCCTTTTCTTCCCCCTCCTTTTTCTTTTGGTCGGTCAGGTATTTATCAAGGATTGCCAATAGTGAGCCTCCCAGCCTGCAAATGTCCCCGCAACGGTTTTGCAGGCATTGCAGGGCTTCCCGCCTTGCCTGCTCCTTCTGCCTGTACAGTTCATCCAGTTTGGCTTTCTCCTTGTCGTATTCCCGTTTGCACCGGTCGTACCTTCTTTCCAGCAGTTCCTCTTCCTGACGGTCGTGTTCCCTGAAACCTACTGCTTCCAAAGAGCCGTTAGCTGCCATGAGTTCCCGGTAATATCCGTTTGTGACTTTCATCTGTCTGTCGATGCTCCAGTCGAAGCGCTCTTCATGCTGTCGGCAGACATATCCGGTATCGAGACAGTCAAAAAACTCCTTGCAGGCGCTGTAAGTCGAGATGTTGCCCTCAATCTCCCGTTTCAGGCTGTTCAGCAATATGGAGAAGTGCGCGGCGTCCGCTTCAAGCATGAGGCTGATAAGTGCGGTTTCAAAGGTCTGCGTGTCCCCGTACTCTCTGTAAAAATCAGAAATGAACTGTTGCTTCTCAAAAGAGAAACTGCCGCCGGATATTATTTCGGCGTATATTTTGTTGAGCTTCCCGTAGCGGGGTATCATTGACGTTATTCTTTCTTCCATGATATAATTGTGGTTACAGTTGGTTGAATTTGTTCATCGCATTAGCTTTGATGTTGTCGGCTATGTCTATGTACGGTTTCATCGCCTTGTAGTCGCTGTGTCCCGTCCATTTCATCACCACTTGTGCGGGAATGCCCAATGCCAAAGCGTTACAGATGAATGTCCGCCTTCCGGCATGGGTTCCCAGCAAGGCGTATTTGGGTGTGACGGTGTCTATACGTTCGTTTCCCTTGTAGTAAGTTTCCCTTACCGGGTCGTTGATTTCCGCAAGCTCCCCCAGTTCTTTCAAATAATCGTTCATCTTCTGATTGCTGATGACCGGAAGTGCCTTATGGTCTTCAAAGTATACGTCCTTGTATTTTTCCAGTATCGCCTTGCTGTGGTTGTTTAACTCTATGATAAGGCTGTCCGCTGTTTTGACGGTGGTCACTTCTATGTGGTCGGGCTTGATGTCACTCCGTTTGAGGTTGTACACGTCCGAATAGCGCAGCCCGCTGAAACAGCAGAACAGAAAGACGTCCCTTACCCGTTCGAGATATTGCTTGGTCGGGGGTATTTTGTAGTCTTTCAGCTTGTTCAGTTCTTCCCATGTGAGAAATATCACCTTCTTTTGGACGCTTTTCAGCTTCGGGTTGAAGCTCTCGTAGGCGTTGTTCATGCAGTACCCTTTCTTGGTGCACCACCGTAGGAACCATTTCAGGTAGGCTATCTGCTTCATGGTGGACGTGTTGCGCAAGCCTTCCACGTCCTTGAGGAAATTCACATAGCTTGTCAGCTTGGGTTCGTCCAGTGTCTCGAAGGTCAGTTCCTTGTCGAACTTCTCAAGGTGTTTCCTCACTGCGGCGAACTTCTCATAAGTGGCGTCAGACCAGCCGTTCTGTGTCCCGCATTCCTTGATGAACTCCCCGAATACCTCCATAGGGGCGAACGTCAGGGGTTTCTGCTGTTCTTCCTCCCTCTTTTCGCTGTGCAGGCTGTTGAAAGCCTCCTTTACTTGTGCGGTGGTAGGCATGGTTCCCTGAACCTCGAACTCCTTGAAGATGTTCTGTATTTCCGTATAGTAGCGCAGCAGGTCGGTATTGATTTCGGATGCGCTCTGTTTCAGCTTGTTGGTGCAGCCCGGCTTTACACGTTGTTTGTCTGTGTCCCATTTGGCTGCGTCGATGCGGTAGCCCGTTGTAAACTCGATGCGCTGGCTGGCAAATATCACACGCATACGGATAGGCACATTCTCCACGATTGGTACGCCGTTCTTCTTCCGGCTTTCCAAAGAAAAGATGATGTTTCTCTTGATATTCATATTCGGGTGTAATTAAATTAGCACCCAAATATACACCCAATTATTGAGATAGCAAAAGATTTTAGGTGATATTTTACGATATATACCAATCATAATAAACTGTTTACCAGTAGATAGTTGCAAGTTTATGATATTTTGTAAAATTGTAGGTTAAAGTACCGTACGCACCGCTTCTCAAGAAAGCAAAATTAGAAAAAGCTCTGATTCTCAACGGAATTAGAGCTTTTTTGTTTGTTTGAGGTGAAGCAGAATATAGCGTTTCTACGAAGTATGTCAGGTGCAAATTCAGGGTCCTTTTAGGGTCAAGTGAAAAAGCACCTGAAACGCATAATAATCGGAATAGTCCGGGATAACGGATGGCTGACTTTTACCCCTTGCCGGAAAGCGCAAAGACTCATTTTTCTGCTGCTTACCAAGACAATATCGTCCCGATGTTTCACAACACCGGGACGACACTACAACATTTTTACGAGAACACTATCTCTTAAACATTATCAATACTAACTTTACACAACTATAAGCTTGGAATAATTCAGTTAGTCTACATCTTAGGACATAAAATTCCGGACAAATGCTGTGCCAAAATTAGAAATACAAGATAGAGAACTAAATATCAACAAGATAGGAAACAATAGTTTTTCATCTTAATGTGGAATTGTGGAATATTAATGTGGAATTATAGCATAATTTTCCACAATAGCGCAAAAGCCATCAGCATTACATAACTGATATTAAACCACTTACCTTTTTATACCGTTTTTGGCACAGCCTTTGTTATACTATCATTGAAACCTACAGTATCTTTGTAAGATAGAAATCAAAGTGTTAATTAGAACGTATTAGTAAAAAAGGTAAAAAGATATTCTGATCTCTCATTCATAAAACTCTTGTAACATTATGCTTTCATTCCGGACTGTGAAGTACCGGAATGATTTTTTTCAATATCCCTGCTTCAAACTTGTGCAACGCTTCAATTGTCATTCGTGTCTTTCTTTTCAAGAGCAACCACTTTATTATAAGAATAGTTCCATACCTGACAGCACAATTGTTAAAATCGCATTTTTCATAATTATTTATTTTTCTGTTGTCTCTTATTTGTCACTTCTTCAGTATAGCCTCCGGTGCATCTTCTTTTAATGAAAGCACGTTCCCGCCATACAGTTTTGAAATTAAAAAAAGAAAGTACACTGTAATACAGAAATCCGAGACATATTGGTACATAAGGCTTTTCAACAAACAATCCTCCGGCACGTACTTCACGGGTATAGGATGCCGATTCGGAAAAAGCGGCTCCTAAGCTGAAAGAAGGAATGACAGATTCTGCACATACCACCGATACCGTCAACACAAAATAAACGGCCAAGGCAATCATCGATTGTTTGACTACCCGCTGCTTGACCGATTTACTGACATTGAAAAAAGCGAAACGCATTCTGTTGAGCACAGTTGCAAGGTAAAGAATGATGATTGTATAATCCCCCTCCCGCATTGAATACCCAACTGCGAATGCAAAAAGTCCATACAACGGAATAAACAGCCGTATTGAAGCCTTGAGCGGCATAGCTGCCATAAAAAATCCCGAATGCACCATAACAAATTCAAATGCCATCAGGATTGCCAGTGAATATACCTTATAGGCATCATCCGGTCCGGCAAACAACCATAAATATAAGTATTGGCAGGCAATCAAGGCTGTCTGTGCCACTTCTACATATTCACAAGGTCTGTCTATACGTTCTATGATATTCATAATTCAACCCTTATTTTACTTATTTTTCTCAAAGCAAATCTATTGAATTCTTTCTTATAGAGTCATACTTTTTCACTAATTTCTTTTTCACTTCTTATCCGCTCTTTCCCTATAATCATCCGGAACAAAGGCAAACCTATTTCTCTACCGGATGTAATTCAATTTTAAATATAGTACAAAGTTTTAAACTATAAGCACTTGCTTTAAATTATTTCAAGAAAAAGCATGAAAAGCATCTGTATGATGCTCTGTTTACTATATCATGAGGTTGAAAAGAACCGGATAACGGAAGAATTACTTTTGTGTATGCAATATGAAGAAGGCGCACAGGAAAAGATTGAAGCATATAGTAACGTTCAGAAAAAGGCGCTCGTTGATTGGGTTAATTCTGCAAAAACAGAACAAACTAAAGCAGACCGTATTGCCAAAATCATCATCATGGCGATGAATGGAGTTATCGGATATATTTGATAACCTTAGCCGGTACTCCCCCTACGATTGCATCCGCCGGAACATCTTTTGTCACCACCGCTCCGGCTGCCACCACCGCATTATCGCCAATCGTCACGCCTTGCAGAATAGTGGAATTTGAACCTACCCACACATTCCTGCCAAGTATGACAGGTGCAGGATAAGTCTTATGGCGGTCTTCGGGAGCAAGCCCGTGGTTGAGGGTTGCAAAAACGACGTTATGCCCTATCTGGCAACCGTCTCCCAATGTAATCCCGCCGTGATCCTGAAAATGACAGCAGGCATTGATAAATACGTCATTGCCGATTTCAATATTCTTTCCGAAATCCGTATAAAACGGCGGGAACACCCGCAATGAGGGTGGAACGGGCTTTCCAAAGAGTTCGGAGAGCAATGCTCTCACCTCATCCGGAGCATGGAAAGATGCATTCAGTTTGAATGTGATACGTCTTGCCTCATTGCTCATTTCATCCATAAAACGATGTATATCTTCCGTGTCAAGGGCTTTTCGTGTCTTTACATATTCTAAAAAATTATCAAGTGTCATGGTTCTGAATATTACATAGATTACACTGCAAATGTAAACGAATGGCGGCAGCGCCCGTGTGAATGAATTACGGACATTTGTAACCTATTTACTGTTTCTGTGCGGAGAGATGTACTACCTATGCTTTTATTCTCTACATTTGCGTAGAACTAAAGAACAATACCTTATGAAAGAAGTTATTAAACTGGACACGGTAGACCAATACAACCGACTCTTCGGACTCGAAACACTGCATCCGCTGGTAAGTGTGGTAAACCTGTCGGAAGCCACCAGATTTCCAACGCATTTCACGATGAACTACGGGGTGTATGCCCTTTTCCTGAAAAACGTCAAATGCGGAGACATCCGTTATGGCCGGCAGATTTACGATTATCAGGAAGGAACGGTCACCAGCTTTGCCCCGGGACAGGTGGTTGAGGTGGACATGCTGCAAGGAGTACGGCCGAACGCCCACGGCCTGCTGTTTCACCCCGACTTGATTAAAGGAACTTCTTTAGGACAAGACATCAAACATTATTCATTCTTTTCGTACGCCTCGGCCGAAGCCCTGCACCTATCCGAAGAAGAAAAAAGCATATTCACGGATTGCCTGGAGAAAATAAGAATGGAACTCCAACATCCGATCGACAAGCATAGCAAACGTCTGATTTCACGGAACATCGAACTGCTGCTGGATTACTGCATGCGCTTCTACGAAAGACAATTCATTACCCGTTCGGAAAGCAACAAAAGTATACTGGTAAAATTCGAAGCCTTGCTCGACGATTATTTCCAAAGCGACAAACCGCAAACGGACGGACTGCCTTCCGTAAAATACTTCGCCGACAAAGTGTTCCTGTCACCCAACTACTTCGGCGACCTGATAAAGAAAGAAACCGGAAAAAGCGCACAGGAATACATCCAGACCAGAATGATTGACATGGCCAAAGAGATGATTGCAGGAACGGAAAAGACGGTCAGCCAGATTGCCTATGAACTGGGATTCCAATATTCGCAGCATTTCAATCGCATCTTCAAGAAGAATACGGGATATACACCCGGAGAATACAGAAAGTTGCAAATATAAAGGATACCGATAAGATTATCCTTATGAAAAAAGAAATACTGAATATAGAGACCGTACATCAGTGTAACTGTTGTATGGGCTGCAAGACGCTGCATCCGCTGGTAAGTGTCGTTGACCTATCCGAAGCCAATCTGGAGCAGCGTACCATCCGATGTGATTTCTATACGATTATCCTGATAGAAGGGGAAGCCGGAAAACTTATGTACGGACGCAAATACTACGACTATTCCAACGCCACACTGATATTCCGTATGCCGGGCGAGTCCATTAAGCTGGGTATAGACAATATGCTTGCCCCCAAAGGGCGAATGCTGGCTTTTCATCCGGATTTAATGGCGCACACTGCATTGGGGAACCACATCGGAGACTATTCCTTCTTTTTCTACAAACCGAACGAGTCGCTGCATCTTTCATCGCGCGAAAAGATGAAAATCACAGAGTGCATCCGCAATATCGAAGAAGAACTTCGGCATGCCATAGACCGCCATAGCAAAACTTTGATATCGCGCCATATCGAGCTATTGCTGGATTATTGTGCGCGTTTCAACGAACGCCAGTTCATTACCCGTTGCGAGGCCAATAAAATAATTCTGCACAAAATCCATTCACTTCTGAACGGATACATCTTGTCCGGCAGACTGGAAGGCGGTGCGATGCCCACAGAAGAATATTGTGCAGACGCTCTTCACTTGTCACCTAGCTATTTCCGCGACCTGCTCAAGTTCGAGACCGGAAAAAGCATGCACGAATACTTTCAACTGATGCGGCTGGACATGGCTAAGAAGATGTTGCGGAACAAGGATTATACGGTCGGCATGACAGCCAGGAAGCTGGGATATGCAAACTCACAGCACTTCACCTGCCTGTTCAAGAAGATAACGGGAATGACACCGACGGAATATAAATATGCACAGAATTAAAAAGGATTATCTTGCCGGCATTGGCACAAAACAAACGCCACAAACGGTTAAATCGCACGAATATACTGCAAACATTCCCGAATATTTTAAAATACTCCAAACCAAGTGCCTTTACCGATTGTTGTCCCCCACATAACTCTAAAACTTAACTGATATGATTAATTATGTGGATAAAATGGCGGATGCCCTGGTGGATGTGCTAAAGTATTCGAACCAGGATGTGGAATGGGTGGAGCCCGATGACATGAAACCCAATGACGGCGTACAGCCCGAATGGTTCTATCCTGCCATAGAAAATGCGGAGTATTCCGAAATTACCGCTATCCTGCAATATACCCAGCAGGAAGCCGTCTTTGAAGATGAAATCGGCGAACTGATGCTGGGCATTGCCTTGGTGGAAATGAAGCATTACGCACACATACGGGACGCCATCGTAGCACTGGGCGGTACACTTCCCAAACCGTATGACAGCAAGAACGTCAATATAGGCGAAACACCCGTCGAAGCGCTCACCCTCGCCGCGCATTCGGAAGTGGCCACTATCGGGTTCTACAAGTCAGTGAAGGAACGAATTACCGCAAGTACACCAACCGCAGACATTGCCCGCAAGCTGCTGACAAAACTGATTGCGGACGAAAGCCTTCACCTCAAACTGCTTACCCGGCAACTGAAGGTCATGGCAGGTGACGACAAGAAGTATGACGAACTCATGAAGAAGATACTGGACTGACAAAGTATTACCGTTTTTCTCAATAATTCATTACCTTTGCAGCAAAATTACAAATAAACGAATCAAAACAATAGGGAACAATGAGTGTACACGATTTATGCTGCATCGGTTATATTACACAAGACAAGATAGTTACCACCAAGAACACGATATACATGCCGGGCGGCACTTCCTTTTACTTTGCGCATGCCATCAAGCATCTCGACCCGAACGGCTTTTTATTGGTCACATCCCTTGCCCACACGGAGATGAACGTTGTGGAAGACATACGGAAAGAGGGCATTGAGGTAAAGGCTCTGCCCAGCGCCTGCTCCGTCTGCTTTGAAAACATATACGGGGAAAACCAGAACGAACGTACGCAACGCGTCACGGCAAAGGCCGACCCGTTCACAATGGAAGGCCTGCAGGACGTCAATGCACGGATTATTCACTTGGGCAGTCTGCTTGCCGATGACTTTTCATTGGACGTCATCAAATACCTGTCGGGCAAAGGTCTGCTGTCGGTAGACGTTCAAGGATTCCTGCGCAAGGTGGACAATGAAAAGGTGCTGCCCGTAGACTGGCCGGAAAAGAGAGAAGCTTTGAAGCACATCCATATCTTAAAGGCCAACGAAACCGAAATGGAAGTCCTTACCGGTTGCAAAGAGCCTCACGAAGCCGCCCTGCTCATTGCAGACTGGGGTGTGAAAGAAGTGCTGCTGACGTTGGGAGACAAAGGTTCGCTGATATATGCCAAAGGACAGTTCCATGAAATTCCCGCCTACTCCGCCCTGCAGATAGTGGATGCCACCGGATGCGGAGATACTTATATGGTGGGCTATCTGTATATGCGGAACAAAGGCGCATCCTATCGGGAAGCAGGCTGCTTTGCCGCTGCCATGTGCACCATCAAGCTGCAAACACACGGACCATTCTGCGGAACAGAGGCTGAAATCAGAAGGATAATCAATCCTGCATAAAAGACAACAAACGTTTCATTAAGGAGAAACTTCGGTTTCCCCTGATGAAAACAATAATTTCCCCTGATGGAAACGGAAGTTTCCTCAGGAGAAACTAACCGTTCCCCGCCGTGAAACAAGTTGTTCCCCACCGGGAAACGGTTAGTTTCACGGTGGGGAACATATCTGCCGGCACCTTAGCCACGTCCGGAGAAAAGGATGCAGGCAAAGTAAGGCCTGAAAGAGATACAAATTATAGGTAGAGCAAAGAGCTGCCCTTATCGGTTCGGTGCGGCTTTAGCTTTGCGGCCGATACGCCGTATCCACAGATAATAGCCCGTCAGCGGAAGCGTTCCGCCCAGCAATGCGGCAATGAATGTCAGTACACGGGTGAACATACCGCCCCAACTGCCCACATGCACGGAGTATATCCAGCCGCGTATCTTGCCCGAAGCATCGGTATCCTTATACAAGGCGGTTCCGGTGATTTCGCCGTTACTCGGATTAAAGGTATAACGGTCGGAAGCCCGCTGATTGCCGAAACGTTCAAAAGATACGGTGGCAGAACCGTTGGAAACCGTAATCTGTTTATAGCCGTCGTTACGTTCTTTCAGTTCCTCATAAACCTGCTGCCAGCAAGCATATGAAGTGGCAGTCGCTTGCGGGGCATCATGATGCCCCGTCCCTTGTTTGGCCTCTACTCCGAATACCTTATAAAAGCCTGCGCGATACCAGGGGAAAGACCATGTGAGCCCGGTCAACGCCATTGCCAGAAGCAAGATAAGTACATACATACCTCCCGCCACGTGCAAATCGTGCCAAAAGCGGAGCCGGCCTTTATCGGCGACAATCTTCAGGCTGTTCTTCAGGGCTTTCTTTGTGCGGGGCCACCAGATGACAATGCCCGAAACCAGTACGAACACGAACATCAGCGTACTTACCCCTACAACCATCTTGCCCCAGAATATTCCGCCGTCCGGCTTCATGCTGTCCAGCAGCCAGCGGTGCAGGCGAAACATGGTGAGGAAGAACGGCGCACGCTCATACCTGCCTTTTACCTCACCGGTATATTGGTCTACATAAACGGATGCCCGCCGCGGTTTCGACAGACTGACCCGACAGGTACGTTCCGCATCGGAAGAGATGGAGATGCCTGTAACAGCAACACCGTCCGGCAGTGTTTCGGAGACTTTCTCTATCAGGTACTCCACGGGAAGCGGATCGCCGCTTACCTTTTCCACATAATAGAGGTCGCGCCTGCACAGCTCCATTACTTCGTCTTCAAATACCAGCGCAGCTCCCGAAAAGCAGATAACCGTAATAATCAGCCCGAAAGGGACAGACAGCCACAGATGTATTTTACGAAATGCTTTCTTCATTGCAGTCAGTTAAGAGGGCTCAACTTGCCGATACCTGTAATCTGCGTAGCCTCTACCGTAACACCTTTTGTGGCAGTAGCGCTGGACGGGGCTATCTTGTAAACAGCCGGATGGCCGTCTGTGGTAGTCACAGCCATATAGGCATAACCGTTCTCCGTATACGGAGTGTTGCCGAAGCCGGAAATCAGGTCTGCCGACGGAAGGCCGGTGACATAGGTAAGTTTCTTGCTTTCCGCTTTGAACACAGCCAGTTCTTTGGCTTCAAAGCCCGTCTCCGTCAGAGGGCGGTCGTACATCAGCAACAGGAAATAGTCATCTGCAATATGCCAGCAACGCAGGAAGGATTTTCCGCCGCTCTGTTTCTCCAGGTCGCAGTAGTAGCTGTCGAAGTCTTCCCGGCCATTGGGGATGCGTACCACACCTGCCGGTAAGACTGTCTGCTGGCGGGCATCCTTCATCGTCTTGGCATAGCTTGGAGAGAATACGTAAATATCACCGTTACCGGCTTCCCAGATAGTCTGGTAATACTGGGACTTGAAACGGCCGCAGGCATAACTGATTTTATCCGTACTGATGAGTTTCTTCGTTGTCATCGTAGCATCATCAAAGATTGCCACCCAGCATTCATTGGGATACTGTGTCCACTGCAATTCGCCTTTCTTATACGAGCTGCTGTTGGAACCGCCGTCTTCGGTCTTTACCAAATCCTCATTGCCCGGCAATATATACTTACCGCCGTCTACGGCAGCGCCATACTGGCTCAGACCCATGGGAACGGCTGCACTGTATATCTTGTTGTTATGCTCCTGAATTCCGGCCAATGTCACGAACTCGCCGTTGCCCAGGAAATTCTCGGACTGGTAGGCCTTGTTTTTCGTATCGTTGGTGTTGAAGGTTTCGTCCGCTACATCCAGGTAAGAGAGCAGGAAGGTTTTAGGCAGATACAGGTTGCCGTCGGCATACTCCGCAGGTCCGTCGCCGGTAGAGGCAGTTATGATATACTTATCGTAGATGCCGTAGGTAGTGAATCTCTTCACTGCAAACTCTCCCGAACGCGCCTGCACTTCGTGGTTGGAGTTCATGACATAAGAACGGGTGGTTCCGGCATTTCCCTGATTGTAAGTCAGTCCATAGAGATACCGGTTCTTGTAGAACACCCATTGGGAAGCGCCGTCGTTGACGAGTCCGTTGTTGATGGTAGAAACAGAGCCTTCGTCCAAAGTCCTGGAAGTCAGCAATACGTTAGTCGTATTGCTCGAAGCGGTGACAGAGGAAGCGATCACGAAATCGCCTTTGGTTCCATTATTGTTTCCGCCGCCCGGCACCTCCGTATCCGTGCAGGATGTCAATGCCGTTCCTGCCATCGCAGAAGTAAGAAGTACGGCTGATAAAAGATTCTTTTTCATGTTGTTTTGTTTTATTATATTACACTAATCGTTATTGATTCATGGTTTCAATTGCCAAAGTATACGCGCACCTTTCCATAGAATGCCCGTCCGGCTTTCTGCAGGCTGAAGTTGTCGTACAGTTGCTCGTCCGTAAAGTTCCGGCACTCGAACGAGAGGTTGTAGCGTCCGCTACGGAGACTGTAGGAAAGGCTCAGGTTGTGGGAGAACTGGCTCGGAACCACGTAGTCGCCCTTGTTCGAACCGATTTTGGAAGAATAATAGGTAAAGCTGTGCAAGTACTGGTTGTCGTAAGATACGGTCAGCGCATTGCCTTTTTTCCAGAGGTCGCGCCAGTAGAAGGTCACGTCGGAATCGGCAAAGATATAAGGCAGGTTGGGCATGCGTTCCTTATAAGCTATATTCTCCGCACTGCCGGATATGGAAGTCTTCATATTGTCGCACACGTTCATCTGCGTGAAGTTGCCGCCCACACTCAACCACCTGCCAAAGCCGTAGCGGGCGGAGATGTTATATCCTTTCGTCAGCACCTTGCCGTAATTGACGTAAGTGGCTGCGGACTTGCCGCCGCTCAGGTCGGTGATGTTGCGCTGGATGTAGTCTTTGGTGTTACGGTAGACAAAGCCGCCTTCCACGTACACGGAATGCTTGCCGAAAGTCTTGTTATAGCTCAGGCTCAGGTTGATGTTGTCGCTGTTCTCCGGCCGGATGCCGATGTCGCCCATTTCCAGGTCCTCATTGCCGAACATCTCTTCGATGGTGGGCAGACGGTAGGCCTTTTCATAGGACAGCTTGGCTTGCAGTCCCGGCAGGATGAAGTAAGTGCCCGCCGCTCCATAGCCTACGGAATGTACGCTGTGGGTGGTGCGTACATAGTCGTTCTGATTGGCATCCGTAGCCACAGGTCCGGCGACAAACTGGTTGTAGTACTTGCCGAATACGGATAAGTTCCAGTCTTCGGACGGCATCAGGCGGTAAGAGAGGCCGGAGATATTCTTGCGGGTCTCCTTGGCAATGGCATCCGACTGCTCTTCTTTGGCAAGCAATGAAGTATTGGAACGGCTGAAAGCATTCAGCACGTGGTTGAACGTCAGCGTGTGCACCCTGCCGAGGCGGTAGTTGGCTGTAAACGTACCGTTCCAGTTATTGTTATCGGCGCGCGAGTGCTGGTAGGACTGCTCTCCGGGAGAGTTCAGCGGCTTCCTTTCCCCGTACCAGTTGTATTTATAGGAAGCGGTATCCACATTGGTCGTCAGGTTCTTGTTGTAGTTGACGGTCAGCACTACATCCAGTCCCTTCGCAAACAGGTTGCGCTTGTTATACTCCAACGAAGGCATCAGCGAATGTCCCTTGCGGTGTTTCTGCCCGTACACGATGTCCTGCCGTACGCCGGTCTGTACATCCTGGTACATATTGGAGTAAGTGAAACCGAACATCAAACGGTCCGCCCACTTCTTGTCGATAACGCCTACCTTGCCGATAACTGCTTCATTGTGGTAAGTATCGTTGAAGCGCCGTACGCGCACCTTCTTGTCACGGTCTATCCTGCCCGTTTCAAAGTCCTCCACCGGGGAGTCGATGCGGTAGTCGTTGTCCGAATAGTTCTGAAACGCGTTGATTTCGTACGTAAAACCGTTCTTGAAAGTCTGCCCGAAGTGTACGTTGGACTTATGCGTATTGAACGAACCGTACGAGTAGGACGCATCCAGAAACCAGCGGCGGCGTTTCTTGTTCGTAACGATATTGATAACCCCGCCGATGGCATCCGTGCCGAATCCCACCGGCACTACGCCCTTGTACACCTCGATGCGGTCGGCAAAATTCACGGGGATATTGTTCAGCGCAAAAGAGCTTCCGACACCTTCCTGCGGCACGCCGTCTATAAAGACCTTTACATGCTTCCCGCTGAAGCCGTCCAGCATGAGCTGCATGTCCGACCCTACCCCGCCCGACTCGCGCAGTTTCATTCCCGGCGCTTTGGTCAATGCATCGCTCAGGTTCCTGGTTGTGTTCTGCAACTCTTTCGTATCCACCGCCACGGCGTTGAATGCCGACCGCTTGACACGGCTCACGCCCGTCGACACCACCGTTACTTCGTCCAGTTGCTGAGTTTCGGGGGTGATTGTGACATTCTGCCTCACCCTTTGCCCTCTGACCAGCGTCACCGGTTTCTCTACGGTTTTATAGCCGACGGCCGACACCACCAGCGTATAGTCGCCCGCAGGCGCACTCACATGATAGATACCTTCCTGATTGGTTATTCCCCCGTAACCGGTCCCTTTCAGATAGACCGTTGCAAAATCCACGACTTCTTTCTCCGTAGACAGGATTTTACCTGAAATCATCGTCTTGCCCGGTCTCTGCGCATATACAGGAAAGGCGCATGCCGTCAAGAAGAAAAATAATAAACTAAATATGGCTGTTTTCAATTTGAAGTGATTGTTAAGTTGTTACTAATACCGTATGCAAAGGTCATTAGAAAAAAGCAACCTCACAATCACCTCTTTTAGGTAATTATACCGACGCCATGCTAAGAAAGTATCACACCCGCAATCGCTATTGATAGGTATATTCCACCATTCTATTCGCGGTTCATCAAGCGATGTTCCGCCATTTTTTCGTACTTCGTGCCGGGACGTCCATAGTTTGCATAGGGATAAATGGAGATGCCGCCGCGCGGGGTGAAGATGCCCGTAACCTCGATGTACTTGGGATTCATCAGACGGATGAGGTCTTTCATTATAATATTGACGCAATCCTCGTGGAAAGCGCCGTGGTTGCGGAAACTGAAGAGATAGAGCTTCAGACTCTTGCTCTCCACCATTTTCACATCGGAAATGTAGCTGATGCGGATTTCCGCAAAATCGGGCTGTCCCGTTATCGGGCAAAGGCTGGTGAACTCCGGGCAGTTGAAACGTACCCAGTAATCGTTACCGGGATGTTTGTTGTCGAATGCCTCCAGCACTTCGGGGGCGTAATCCTGCTTGTACTCTGTCTTTCTTCCTAATAAGGAAAGTTGGTCTTTTAATTCGGTCATATTACAATCGGTTTATAATCGGTTCTGTTTCCTTTGTGGTATAATACATTCGTCATTTTCCCGCCAGATACTTCTCCAGCCCCTCTCTGCGGAGCTTGCATGCGGGGCAGTGTCCGCAGCCGTCGCCGGGAATGCCGTTGTAACAGGTCAGCGTTTCATGACGAATCAGGTCGAGCACTCCCAGTTCATCCGCCAGCGCCCAAGTCTCGGCTTTGTCAATCCACATCAACGGAGTATGGAGTACGAACTGCTCGTCCATGGCAAGGTTGAGCGTTACGTTGAGCGATTTGATAAATGCGTCCCTGCAATCGGGATACCCGCTGAAATCCGTTTGCGACACACCCGTCACGATGTGGTTGATACCCTTTTCGCGGGCATAGACGGCGGCAATGCTGAGGAAGAACAGGTTGCGCCCCGGCACAAAGGTATTCGGAACGCTGTCTGCCGGCTTCTCCCGGTCCATCACCATATCGGGGTCCGTCAACGAATTATGCCCCAACTTGCCGATGAAGGAAACATCCATTACTTCAAACTCCACTTCCGCTTTACGCGCTATCTCCCGCGCAAGCTCCACTTCCTTCTGATGCTTCTGCCCATACAGAAAGCTCAACGCATATACTTTCCTGAACTCACGCTTTGCCCAAAACAGGCAAGTTGTCGAATCCTGCCCACCGCTGAATACGACCAATGCTGCTTCTTTATTCACCTTATTATATATTTATGACAACCTCTACTATTTAAATTTCACTGATTTTCCACACCTTGTAAGAAATCCCCTCGTCGTAGACATCGCTACCGTCTATCCTTTTAATGGCTTTCACCACCCGGATGGTCACCGGCAGTATTATCACCTCGTACATGGATTTCAGTACAATCTGGGTGCACATCATCAGCAGCAATTCCTGCCATGCGATAATGCCTCCGAACGCCACCGGAAAGAATATCAGCGAATCGGCCGTCTCACCCACTACCGTGGACCAGATGGCACGTGCGGAAAAATGACGTCCGCCGCTCGCCACTTTCATGCGGCTCATGACGTAGGCGTTCAGAAACGAACCTACCAGAAATGCCGTCAAGCTGGCGGCAACAATGCGCGGCGCCATGCCGAACACGAAGTTGAAATGGGGCGCCCCGTCCCAAAAGGGAGCGGCAGGCAGTGCCACGGCAATCAGTCCCAACATCACCACAAAGAAGTTCATGGCGAAGCCGCTCCAGATAATCAGGCGCGCCTTGCGGAAGCCCCACACCTCGGCAATGCAGTCGTTGATGATATAAGAAACGGGAAACACTAACAGTCCGGCAGTAACGGTAATGCCGAAAACCTGGATTACTTTTGTCTCGAGAAGATTGGCCGCTATCAGACAGACATTGAACAGAATGCCCAGCAGCATAAAGGGTACAGATACTTTTTGCTTCATATTCCTGTTTTTTACGTGGTGTTCTAGAATACACGACCGCTATTCACGGCATCATACATGTAACTAATGATTTCACTCTTGTTAAATCGGGCGCAAAGATACGCTTTCTTCCGGTGACTGCAAAACCATTTTAGATTTAAGTTGTTCAAAGCACATTCACCAAAACCTAACTTAAATGAAAACAATCTTAAAAACAATGTTTCTGTTGTGCGGTGCGGCACTGTCTGCCCTCACAGTCCACGCACAGAAAAAAGTGATTATCGAGGATGAGTCTCCCAAAGGTGTCGTATTGGTCACCATAGACAAAGCGGGCGACGAGATAATCCGCATCATGAACGAGTCGCAAATGCCCTACATCCACGAACCGCAGGCGCCCCGCTTCCTGCTGACGGACAGAAAAGGGAAGTTCGCCCTGGGCATCGGCGGCTATGTACGCGCCACGGCAGAGTACGACTTCGGCGGCATCGTCGACAACATTGACTTTATCCCCGCCTACATCCCCAACGGGAGCAAAATCAGAAACCAGTTTCAAATGGATGCCAGCACGTCCACCATTTTCCTGAAACTGGTGGGGCATACCAAGATTCTCGGCGACTTCGTGGTGTACACTGCCGGCAACTTCCGCGACGGTTCCAACAAAGGCTTCCAACTGCGCAATGCCTACGTGTCTTTCCGCGACGTGACGGTGGGCTACACCTACGGCGGCTTCATGGACCTGGGCGCAATGCCTTCCACCATCGACTTCCAGGGGCCTAACGGAGCCACCTTTTACCGCGCCACCCAAGTGTCATACACCTACAAAGGGCTGAAAAACTTCCGTTTCAACGCCTCTGTCGAAGTGCCTGCGGTAGACGGCACGACCAACAGCGAGCTTGACATCGCACAACAGCGCATGCCCGACTTCACCGCTTATGCGCAGTACGGCTGGAACAGCAAAAGCCATGTGCGCGTAGGCGGACTTATCCGCAGCATGACCTACACCAGCACCCTGAGCGACAAGGCGCATGCCGTTACCGGCTTCGGCATACAGGCATCCACCACCTTCAATCTGGGCAAACAATGGCAGGTGTTCGGGCAAGCCACCTACGGGAAAGGCATCGGGCAATACCTGAACGACCTCAGCAACCTGAACGTGGACATCGTTCCCAATCCCGATGAAGCAGGCAAAATGCAAGCATTGCCGATGCTGGGCTGGTATGCCGGACTGCAATACAACATCAGTCCGAAAGTGTTCCTTTCAAGCACATACAGCATGTCACGCCTCTATTCCGAAAACGGGTATCCTGCCAACGAACCGTCCACTTACCGCTATGGACAATATTTCGTAGCAAACCTGTTCTGGAATGTCACCCCAAACATGCAGGTAGGTGCGGAGTATCTGCGCGGCTGGCGTACGAATTTCGACAATTCCACCAACCATGCCAACCGCATGAACCTGCTGGTGCAATATTCCTTCTGAAACCTGCACGGAAATCCGTAAAAGGAAAGAAATAAAAAGGAAAGAAATAAAAGCCCTAAAGGCATAAGACAAAGAGAGGATGTGCCAGCCGAATTTGCGACACATCCTCTCTTACGTATATAAAGGATTATGAAAGATCAGAAGCGATAGTCTATGCTGAGGCCGAATACCTTGTTGGTACGGCTGTACACGTTTGTACCGGGCAGATTTGTACCCTGATAGTTTTGGCCGGTTTTGGTATAATCCTCATAGTTGGTCCACATATAGCCCACATTCAAATCGGCTCTTTCCGAAAGTTGCAACTTCGCGCCCACACCCAGCGAGTAGGAATCGCACGAGAAACTTGTGTCGCTCTGATAGTCATCGGACAAACCATAATCGGTGAACTGCACACCGCCGCTCAGGGTCAGTCTTTTGATAACATCCCACTCTATACCGGCCAGATACTCGTTTGTCCCTTTCGTCAGGAACTTCTGTTTGCCACCTGCCATGCCTGCGTTCTTATCGTCGTAGAAGTGATACTCCACCGATGCGCGCAGCACAGGAAGGAACTCATAGGCAGCAGCCACCGAAAGCATGGCGGGAATGTCGTTCGGCGTATTTACACCGTGTTTGTAGTCCTCCAGCTCACTTTCGGGAGCGCCTATCATGCGTAGCGAATTTATCTTCGTGTTATTTTCAATGTTCAGATTGGCCTTGAACTCGTATTTCGCACCAATCGTCAGTTTGCCGAACTTGGCATCCAAACCGATAACCGGAGTAAATCCCCAACCGGTCTGGCTGCAATCCAGGTCGATGCCGATAAGCTCGGTTCCAACGGGTATCGCCCCACCGGTGGGCAAAGGCAAATCAACGGCCGCACTGGCATTCAGCGCACCTTTGTAACCACCCGTAAAGTAGTTCATGCGCCCGCCTGCAAAGGCAGACAGCCAGTCCGTTATCTTATAGGTCAGCCCCAACTGCACGGAATAGATATACTGCTTGCCGTCCATGTAGCTGTTCAGTGTATAGGCTTTGCCCGGAATACCCTGTTGCAGCAATCCGCCTATCACCATGGCATCGAACATGGACAAGCCGTCATCGAACGAAGCTTTTCCGCCTCCGCCGGTAATGCCGAAGAAACCGGAGATAGTCCAGTCGCCCTTCTTATAAGCGGCAAACACACTGGGAATGACAGGCGCAGAAGCCTTGCCTTCATAATATTTGTCCAGACCCAAAGCCTCGCACGAAGCATCGATATTTCTTGTCTGGAACGCACTCTGAATACTCAAGGATGTATAAAACCCGTCTTTCGGCAGGAAAGCCAGACCCGCAGGGTTGGACAAGGCAGCATCCACACTGGTGGTGTTTGCGCCGCGCGACAGCATACGAAGAAAGGCAGGGTGTTGATTTGTATTTGTCAGGAGACCTCCTGCAAAAGTTGGAATTGAAACGATTAACATCGCAATGCTAATCAAAGAAATTTTTCTCATCTAAATCTTTTTTATTGTTTTCGGGCGCAAAGGTACAATAATATTGCACATAAATAACAATTTTGCGCATTTAATTTAGGAGAACCGAAGAATTTAATTGAAAAAATCAACAGTTTCTACTGAAACATTCACTAATATTCATGCTGAAACAGACAAGGGATTGCTCCATTTGCCGTCCCTGCCGCTTGCATATATTGCCCCTATGCCCAAAGGGAAAAGCAGCCGATGCCAAATCGTTCCACCATGGGGTAAATTTCATTCCACCACGGAGAAAGTTCCGTTCCACCATGACGGAACAAAACTTTCTCCGTGTCGGAACAACATAGCGCCTGCTATCGCCGGCACTCATCATCCGGACAACAGATTATGGGCACAACCTGCCGGATATGTCCCGAACATTCTTACCTTTGCGCACGTTATATTCTTTGTGCATGCCGCCTTTTAACAAATGCAGAAAGTGCACTTATACGAAGCGCATCCGTCATGCACACTTAATAACCTGCGAATATTCACCAAAACTTAAAATCTCATGGCATATACTATTGCATTCTTCGGCAGCAAGCCCTACGACGAGGCTTCATTCAATGAAAAAAACAGCGGATACGGTTTTGAACTCCGCTATTACAAAGGACACCTCAACCTGAACAACGTGATACTGACGCAAGGCGTGGATGCCGTGTGTATCTTCGTAAACGATACTGCCGACGCGGAAGTTATCCGGCAATTGGCGGCAAACGGAGTGAAACTCCTTGCCCTGCGCTGCGCCGGATATAATAATGTAGACCTGAAAGCGGCAGCGGAAAACGGCATCACCGTGGTGCGCGTCCCCGCCTACTCCCCTTACGCGGTAGCGGAATACACCGTTGCCCTCATGCTCTCCCTCAACCGGAAGATACCCCGTGCCACCTGGCGCACACGCGACGGCAACTTCTCCCTGCACGGCCTTTTGGGATTCGACATGTATGGCAAAACGGCAGGTATCATCGGCACAGGCAAAATAGCCAAGAAGTTAATCGCCATCCTGCGCGGTTTCGGCATGAACATCCTCGCCTACGACCTGTATCCCGACTACAATTTCGCCCGCGAGCACCAGGTGGTATACACCACGCTGGACGAACTGTACCGCAGCTCGGACATCATCTCCCTGCACTGCCCGCTCACGGAGCAGACCAGATACCTGATTAACGACTACTCCATCAGTAAGATGAAGGACGGCGTGATGATTATCAACACCGGCCGGGGACAGCTCATCCATACCAATGCCCTGATAGAAGGACTGAAAAACAAGAAAATCGGTTCTGCCGGGCTGGATGTGTACGAGGAAGAGAGCGAATATTTCTACGAAGACCGGTCGGACAAGATTATCGACGATGATACGCTGGCACGCCTGCTGTCATTCAATAACGTAATCGTGACTTCCCACCAGGCATTCTTCACGCGTGAAGCCCTTGCCAATATCGCATCCACTACCCTGATGAATATAAAGGACTTCATGGAACACAAGAAGCTGGAAAACGAAGTCAGACTGTAAAAAAGCGTTTATAGAACATTAATCATCCACGGCTCAAACTTTCAGGCCCACCTGCTTGTTACACACAGATAAATCACTAAAAAGACAGATTATGAAAAAAGTAACAGACAAAGCCGAAAGCCGTGGACGCTCTTCGTATGACTGGCTCGACAGCCGCCATACATTCAGTTTTGACAAGTATTACAACCCCCGCCGGATGAATTTCGGCGCCCTGCGCGTTCTGAACGACGACCGGATAGCTCCGGGAAAAGGCTTCGGAACCCATCCGCATAAGAATATGGAGATTATCTCCATTCCCCTGAAAGGCAAGCTGAAGCATGGCGACAGCAAGCAAAACAGCCGTACCATCACCATAGGCGACATCCAGACCATGAGTGCAGGCACGGGCATCTACCACAGCGAAATGAATGGAAGCGATACCGAACCGGCAGAGTTTCTCCAAATCTGGGTAATACCCGAAAAGCTGAATACCCCGCCCGCCTATCAGGATTATGACATCCGTCCCTATCTGCACAAGAACAAGCTTTCGCTTATCGTATCGCCCGACGGCAATGCTCCTGCCGGAATGCTGCAACAGGCATGGTTCTCCATCGGAGAAGTCGAGGCCGGAAAGAAGCTGGGGTATCACCTGCACCAGTCGCACGCCGGCGTGTACATCTTCCTCATAGAGGGCGAAATAAAGGTAGACGGCACAGTGCTGTCCCGCCGCGACGGTATGGGAGTATACGAAACCGACAGCTTTGAGTTGGAAACGCTGCAAGATTCGCATATCCTGCTGATTGAAGTCCCGATGTAGGACTTTTGCATAAAATAACAGCCAAACCGGAAGTTTGTGTGGTGTTTTTTGTAATATTGCGCTATAATTGAAACCGTACAATGAAACTTGATTATATTTACCACAGCGGCTTCGCAATCGAAGCGGACGGAATAACGGTCATTATCGATTACTACAAAGACTCCTCGGAAGAGGCGCCGGACCGGGGAATCGTACATGACCATCTGCTAAAGAAGCCGGGAACGCTCTACGTGCTTTCCTCGCATTTCCACCCCGACCACTTCAACCGAGACATCCTTTCATGGAAGGAACAGCGGCCCGACATCCGGTATATCTTCTCCAAAGATATTCTGAAACACCGGCGTGCCACGGCGGAAGATGCCGTTTACATAAATAAGGGGGATGTCTACGAAGACGAAAATATCCGTATCGAAGCCTTCGGCTCCACCGATGTAGGCATCTCTTTCCTGATAGATTTGCAAGGCGTACGCCTGTTCCATGCCGGCGACCTGAACAACTGGCATTGGAGCGAAGAGTCCACTCCGCAGGAGATACGCAAGGCGGAAAGCGACTTTCTTGCAGAGATAAAAAAACTGCAACAAAAGGCTCCCCGGGTAGATATAGCCATGTTTCCGGTGGACAGCCGCATCGGAAAAGATTACATGCGCGGTGCGGAACAGTTCGTGGAACGGATAAAAACCGCTATATTTGCACCTATGCACTTCAGTGAGGATTACCGGGGCGGCAACGCTTTCCGCACCTTTGCCGAAAGCCGGGGTTGCCGTTTCCTTACAATCTCCCGCCGGGGTGAGAGTTTTGACATTACTAAATAAAACATA
Source organism: Bacteroides sp. NSJ-48 (assembly GCF_014287405.1). Classification (NCBI taxonomy): domain Bacteria; kingdom Pseudomonadati; phylum Bacteroidota; class Bacteroidia; order Bacteroidales; family Bacteroidaceae; genus Bacteroides; species Bacteroides sp. NSJ-48. Next base: position 28,396 of record NZ_JACOOD010000026.1, read on the forward strand.
GCATTATGAAAAATTTAACACAGGTTCTTATTATGCTGTTCTGCCTTTGCATGCCTGCCCTGCTGCATGCCCAGAGGGATGACAGCAAATATCTGGCCGGTGCTGTTCCGGAAGTGGACGGCAAGGTAGTATTCACCAAAGATTTCAGTATCCCCGGAATGTCTCAAGACACAATCTACTCCCGCCTGTTGAGGTGGATGGATGCACGTCTGGCAAAGAACGGGAATAACAGCCGCGTAGTCTTTTCCGACAAGGAGAAAGGACAGATTGTAGGCATCGGCGACGAATGGATTGTGTTCAGCTCCACCGCATTGTCACTGGACAGAACGAAAATTCTTTATCAGCTCACCGTCACCTGCCAACCGGAAAAATGTGTTTTTGAAGTAGAGAAGATACGTTTCAACTACCGCGAAGGAAAAGAGAAATATACCGCCGAAGAATGGATTACCGACAAGTACGCCCTGAACAAGTCTCAAACCAAACTGGTACGCGGACTTGCCAAATGGCGCAGAAAGACTGTGGACTTCGTCGATGCCCTCTGCATTGAGGTAACGGAAGCCTTAAGCGCCAGCACCGCCGCCCAAGCTCCTGTAGAGGAAAAGAAAGAAGAAAAGAAAGAGACAAAGGCGCTCGTCAATTCGGGTACAACGGTGATTGCCCCCAAAACGCAAGTTACAGTAGAGACTCCCAAGGCCACCGCTACGACACCGGCTACGGCTACGGTTACGGTTGCCGCCGCACCGCAAACCAATGTACAGGCTGCACAGAACGCCTATAAAGAGGTAGCCCCGGATGCTGTTCCCGCCGATGCCATCCAGACCGGCAACGGCAAGCTGGTGATTGTAATTGGCGAAGAACCTTTCAACATGACGATGATGACTGCCAATGCCGGCGGCTCGTTAGGCAAGATAGCAGGCAACAAGCCGGTAATCTTCACCATTCTGTCACCGGAACAGCCTTATGCACAGATGGAAGCGGCCCAGAATTATACCGTACGCTTCTACCCCAACGGACAGACAGAGCCTTCCGTCATTCTGGAATGTAAGAAAGTGCCGTCACAAGCCCCGATAGAAGGTATGCCGCGTACATACATCGGCGAAATCCTGAAAGCAAAAATTAAATAAACCGATACTATAAACCTAAAAAAGTAACAACAGTGGAAATAAAAAGCAAATTTGACCATTTTAATATAAACGTCACCAACCTGGAACGCAGCATCGCTTTCTACGAACAAGCATTGGGACTGAAGGAACATCATCGGAAAGAGTCGTCGGACGGCTCTTTCACGCTGGTCTACCTCACCGACGGCAGCACGGGTTTTCTTCTGGAACTGACCTGCCTGAAAGAACATCCCCAAGCCTACGAACTGGGCGAGAACGAAAGCCATCTCTGCTTCCGCGTGGCCGGAGACTATGATGCAATCCGCCAATATCACAAGGAAAACGGCTGGGTATGTTTCGAAAATACCGCCATGGGACTCTATTTCATCAACGACCCCGACGATTATTGGATTGAAATACTGCCCGCCAAGTAAATTGTACGGCATACTTTGCAACAAGAGGATTACTATTAATTACTTAATACATCAACAACGTGAGTATAGAAGAAGCAATGATGGGCGGTATTGTTTTCAAAGGCAAGAAAGAGAAGCCTAAAGAAGAAAACAAAATCAAGACCAAAGCCAAGAAAAAGACCTATATCACCGGCCTGCATGGTTCCGGTGCGGCGAAAATGAAAGCCGAAATCCGCAGGAAACGCGCGAACAGGCATAAAGGAAAATAATAATTATTTTTTCAGATAAGAAGGTGTAAGTCCCGTTGGGAAAAACTTACACCTTCTTTTTTATACCATACCTACCCGAATTACAGAGAAGCATTGAAAAATTATCCAATCAAAACGCTATTTAGATATATTACATTAAAAAAGGTCTGATAAATAAAAGAAAGTTAATGACAAGTTTTGTTTTTATACAAACAATATATATCTTTGACGTCGCAAACAAACAAATAATATTAAAAAGAAAGTGATTTTATCACAAGAGTATAAAAAAAAGCACTACTTTTTTTTATCCAGAAAACTTGTAGTGTGTTTTTTTATATCAATAACTTTGAATAACACATATGCCCAGGTGCAACGCGGCAAGAAAGACGATGCGAAAGCCGAATTAATATCTTTCAAAGACCGTTGGGGTATCAAGACAAATGCTGTTGACTGGTTATTGACCGTTCCTAATATTGGCGTAGAATTTGACTTGGGCAATACCATCCGGAACAAACGTACAATCGGTGCCAATATAAAGTGGAACTGGAACACCTCGCAAAAGTACACCCCATCCCTTATTTTCAATGTATTCGATGCACGGGTAGAGTGGCGTCAGTATTTTCGCACCCGTAAAAGAGGCGGCGTCACCAAAGATGCCAATCTGATGACACGTCTCAAGGAAACCGTATTCACCACCCAGCGCAAGAATCCGCGCCAGGAACGCGCTTACTACTGGGGCGTATATGTCAACGCCGCCAGCTACAACTTTAAAATCGGTAAGGAAGGCAAGCAGGGTAACGCCTACGGAGCCGGCATCAGCGTGGGATATACCGCTCCGCTTTACGGCTACCGCAACAATTACATAGACCTGGAGTTGGGAGGTTCCGCCGGACTGCTTTACACCTCATACGATGTTTATACGCACGATGAGGAAAGCGACTGTTACCCGCGCATAGCGGAGAAATGCAAAAGCGGGCACATCGTGCCGTTCCCTCTGATAACGGATTTACGCGTGGCTTTCGTTTACCGGTTCATGTCGGCAGGCAGCAAGTATAAGGAATCGGTGTACCGCCGTGTACAGATACGCGACTTCGCCCGCCAGGCACTTAATGAAAAGATAAATAAGATGCGCGAACGCATCGACTCCATCGACAATGCGGTACGGAAACAAGGCTTCAGCCGCCCGGACAGCCTGCTTACCAAAGAAGAGCTGAAACAATGGAAGCTGATGCAGCAAGAGCGCAAGGAACTCGCTTTGAAAGAAGCTGCCGACAAACTGCGCAAACAGGTAGCCGATTCTTTGGGCATACAACTTAGCGATACACTCACTTCCGAGCAGGAAAAGGCCATACGCAAGGCACTGAAAGTACGTGAAGACCAATTGATGCAGAAAGCCGAAATACAAGATTCTGCCAAACGTGGCAAACGTGCTGCCAAGAAAGCCAAACTGCATACCAAGGAAAAGAAAGAGAAGAAAGATAAAGACTCCGGGAAAAACCGGAAAAAAGACGGAAAGCCGGAAGCGGAAGCCACCAACAAAGAAAAGGGAGATGCTTCCGGTGAAGAAGAAGATGAAAAGGAGGATAAAGGATGAAGAACAAGACACTGACATACCTTGCCCTCAGCCTGCTGTGCTGCATCTGTGCCTGCACCTCGGTAGACCTCTGTCCGGAAGCGGAACATCCGCACATCACCGACATGCGTGTACGGCTCAACTGGGGCGACATCAGCAAAGATGAGATTCCGGCAGAAATGCACATCGTAGCAAGCCGTATCATAAACACCTGGCGCACCCGCGGCATCATCAATACATCCATAGACCCTGCCACAAATAATAACATAACACAACAGGAAACGTCTTCCGACACCCGGACTGCTTCAAATGCAAAAGAAAATTCGGAAGATAACTCAATAGAGAGTCCGGAAGAAACCGCTTCTTCTTTTTACTTGCGCGGAGGTGAGTACAACATTTTTATCATCAACGAGCAGAATGCGGATGTTCCGGCACAGACAGGCGATACGGAACAGTCCCCTACTCCCATCATCAGCATAGAAAATCTGGACAATTACATCCACGACAATAAGGTAAGCGTGAAAGACCTTTATCTGCAAATCAGCAGTATGGGCAATGAAAAGCCCGACATTGTAGAGGGCAATGACCTGCCCGATTTCAATCCTGACGATGAATACCTGCAGGAAATAAAGTCGCCCATATTCTATGCGGTGCAAAAGAACATAAACATCCAAACCGGACAACTGACCATCCTGGATTTTGATATGCAACGCATCAGCCAGCGTATCAATATCGTCTTCAATATCCGCACCGAAGGAAACATAAAAAGAGAAGACCTCTCGGCGCCCATCATCGAATTGTCCGGCGCTTGCGGACGCTTCAACATCGCCGACGCCTGTCTGGACACCACCCGCCTCTACCGGATGGCACATCAGGTACAACCGGACGAGTTTACGCAAACCGGAGAGGGTACTTACCGATGCGTGGTCCATTTCCACACCCTCGGCGTCATCCCCAGCGCGGCAAAAGGACATCTCAACGGACCGGGCATCCTGCAAGTTGCCTTGCAGGTATCCACTCCCCAACTGGATTCTTCCGGTGCACCGGTATTGGATGAGGAAGGCAATCCCGTAAAAAACAGCCGCTACATCTACGGCGCCATCAATCCCTATGACGAACTGACCGCAGCGCAGCTCATTGAAGTGCGCGACGGCAAAATATACCTGCGTTACAGCAAAGAAGATGTAAACATCGAAATCACAACACCTTTAGTAATAAAGGCCGACCAGATAGTACCCAACGATACCGGCATGGGATGGCAACCGCACGATCCCACCAATCCGGACGATGACATAATAATAGAGATATAAAGATGAAACGCCTGACATATAGCAATAGCATGCAAAAGCGGAGACACCGGCACAAACTTATTCTGCCGTTATGGTGCATACTGCTGCTTGTTACCGGTTGCGGTAATCTGTACACCGGCGACGAGTCGCTCTATGACCCTAATCATCAGGACAACCAGGGCGACCAGACGCAACTGCCCGTCATGGTAGCATTCAGCGACCCTATATATAATGTGTTGACACGCGGTGCGGGAGTACTGAATCCCACAGACGAAACAAACTTCAGCAAACGCATAGCCGACGGCACTTTCTTCGTATACGCATTCCGGCGCGATAATCCCAACGGAATGACCTATGCCCATCGCCGTGCTGAAGATGCCGACCGGCGCTATTGCCTCATCGACGGCAGTCTGGACGAAATCTCCGCCGAAGAATGCACGGCACTGGGACTCACCGCCGAGCAATGCAAACTGCACGGCAAACGGGCGGCTTATGCAGGAAACGGCTCGTTCATTAACTGGAAAAGTTCCGGTTACATCCCCTATTACAATTTGCAGGAAGAATTCGACGCCTTCAACTTCTTTGCTTATTACTACGACAATGCGCAAGTGGGCGAAGTGAAGCGCGAAGCAGACCGTATCTGTTTCGATGTCACCGTAGACGGCTCGCAAGACCTGATGTGCGCCGCTGCCGCCGACCTCAAAGCGCTGATAGAAGACGTGGAAAACGGACGAAAGATAGCTGCCGACTACAGCGAACAGGCTGCCCGCCTGAAACAGCTCGGCGCCGATGAACGCCAGCTCATGCGCAGCTGCTATTACGGCACGTACACGGCACGCCGCAACATCTGGCCCATAATCCGCATGAAGCATCAGCTTTCATACGTCAAGTTAAAATTCTATCCTGCCAGCAAAAGCACGAAAGACATCGTTTACATCACGGGTGTCTGGATAGAATGCGTCAACAAAGGCGTTTTCACTGTAGCCTCGTCCGACCCTGCAAACGTAGGCGTCCATTTCCCCACAGACGGAGAGCGGGGAAAATTACCGGCACGTGATGCAGAGGGAAAAGAAATAGCTTGGACCGATGAAGAAGGAAAATCACTCTATCCGATGCAAGTAAGGGAAGAAGATGCGGACAAGGAAGTAAACCAGCGTCCGGCAACAGACGGCGGGGTTTTCCTGCTGCCGCCGGGCAACAATGCCACGCTCCTTATAAATACGGTATATTATCCCGACGCAACCGGGAGTGAACCCTATATCACGACTTTCAGCTACGACTTAAAGGATGCCGTGTACAACAAAGACGAAAACGGCGCTTATCTCTCCAGTGGATTTATGGGCGGACGCGAATATAACATCAGCGCCTATATATACGGTCCGCAGGATATAAAGCTGAATGTACAGGCTGCCTCGTGGGTAAACGGTGGAGATATAGAGATAGGAGAAGAATAAAATTGAAACAGACAGAGATTTATATATTTTCTTTTATTAATTAAAAATTCAATGAAGTATGAAAAAGCAATTTTTCTATGCAGCAATGGCGCTCGCAGTAATGAGCAGCTGTTCAAAGGACAATGATCCGGGTATCGGTAATCCGGACGACAACAATGACAAGGCAGTGATTGCATTAGGCGTGGACGTACCTACGGTTACGGCCCTCAGCAGAGGAACCGGCTCTGTGGGCGATGTAGAAGGCGAGAACAACAAGTGGAACAGCCAACGACTGTATATCCACATGGTAGACAGAGCCACCGGCTTAGAAGCCGAAGAAGGCGCTGAAGGAGCAAAAACTCCGATTCTCGATAACGCAACTCTCCAGTTCAGAGCTCCCAAAGCAACCGAAGGCAATAACGGTGCAATCAGAATCTATAACAATTATGTAGAAGATACCGACAACGGCGTGATTCAATACAAATACTACCCGACCAACGGCACCTATACATTCTACGGTTATCATGTTGACGATGCAACCCACGATGATGCAACCATTACGGCAGATGAGAAGAAAGTAAAGAATGTAACAATCAACGGTACTCAAGACTTATTGGCAGCCAGTACCATAGATATGGCCGAGAACGATGCTTCCAATGACCAAAGTTTATATAAAGACATAGCTACCAAGCTAAGCGGCGAGTGGACGGAACTTATGAAATACCAGTTCGGCGCCCGTACAGCCCGTAAAGGAATTGTTCCTGTCCTGAAATTCAACCATCAGCTGGCACGTTTGAAGTTTTTCGTAAGGGCTGGCAGTGAAAGCGCAGCCGGCTATAAATATGAAGGCAGCAATTGGATGGAACGCAAAAGCACTGACGGCCAGGATAATACACTCGGTATGCAAGTTACTAAGATTACCTTGAAAGACATGGTAAATGTTGTCGACATGGATCTGGCTACTACGACTTCCGCAAGAAACGGAGCCTCCACCGCTCCTTTTGTTGTATGCAGTAAAGATGTTGATAACAAAAACAAGTTAGACCCGGACAAAGGTTTAATCACTCCGGTAGTGCCCAAGTATCCTTACGGCCACGAAAATATTCCGGCAGAAGGTGACCCCGACGCTAAAGGAACTCAAGTGGGTGAACCTGTTATGTTTTTCCCTAACGGAAACATCAACTTGTCCATAGACCTTAAACAATACGTAGAAGATACAAAAGACGAAACAGACGGTGACAAGATTACATACAAAGAAGTTGAGAAGCTGGATACTCCCTTAATCATCGACCAGTCCAAGATTTCAAAAGATGTGAAAGAATTCAAGGCCGGTGCTTCTTACAACGTATACATTACAATCTATGGCTTCGAAAAGATAGAGGTTACCGCAGTGCTGACCGCATGGGAAGACGGTGGTGACATTGAAACCGACATCGAAGACGGAAAATAAGAACCGGCTCCTCTATCGGGAAATAACTCCTGAGGACAATCCAACTACCAACGGGCGGTACGAGAACTACCAACCGTTGGTACTTGAAATACCAAAGCGTGGTACAGGAGCTACCAACTGTTGGTACGGAAGCTACCAAACGTTGGTACAAGGAATACCAAAGCATGGTACCGGAAGTACCATACCGAGGAACATAGGAGAGCAACGATATGTTTAACCAATTACTCACTACAATCATGAAAAAGAATTTATGGATGCTGGCAGCCGCCCTTTGCATGACAGCCTGCTCGCAAAACGAGGATATCGTAATAGAACAACCGGTCAGCGACAACGACTTCGAATCGCCGGACGGACGGCTAATCATCCAATTGGGTGGAATAGAGACACGTATAGGAGCCAGCGTAGGCGTAACACGCGCACCGCTGGATAAGCTATACGATGAGGCAGAAGGCGCTACTACCCGATTGGGCATTTTCGCCCTTGCCACCAATGACGCTACAACCAACACCGCCATTACCGATGTCAACAGAGCCGCAGCATGGGGCGATACGGAGAACTACGGAATTCTGCTGAACAATATACAGGCAGCAGTAACCGCCTGGCCCAAGCAAGACGGGTCCGATGTAAAGCCGGACGGTTTGGAGAATGACCTGGCACAGAAAATCACATTATATAAAAACAATGCCGCAAACGGTGTGTACTACTACCCGATGCAGAAGAAATACGACTATAGCTTCTACGGCTACGCCCCTTATCAGGAAGGCCAAACCATAAGTGCCGCAAAGCCGGAAATAACATTCGCCCGCTTCGACGGCTCGCAGGACATCATCTGGAACAATGCCACCGCCGGAGAGATAGCGCCAAACAGCATTTACCTGAAAAAGGATGTAAAGAACGACGCTTCCCTGACCGGCTATAAAGCCCAATACATCCGCCAGTTGAAGTATCACCACGAACTGAACCAGGCAGCCTCTGAAAAGTTACAGGACTATCCGTGGATACCCAACATCAACTTCGAGCACCAACTGGCACAGTTGCGTTTCTCCGTGATTCCCGCCACCGAGCAGTCCGAAGAGGACAGAACAGCCGTCCAAAACATGAAAGTGAAGAATATCACCATCAAAAGCCACGGCACAACGGCCACCCTCAACGTTCTGACCGGGAAACTGACCTTTACCGACAACGGTTCACTGCTTATGCGGGAAGCCACCGACGACGGCAAAGGCAATATTACTTTTACGGACGACAATGCCGACGGAACCGTCGAAGTTTCCAAAGACATTTATGTCCAGAAATACGAAGACGGACAATATACGCTTAACGGCGTGTCAAGCACCAACCCGCTGATACAAGGCTATCTGATGGTGAAACCGGACATGGAACAATTCCTGATGGACGTCACCATCATGGCTCCCGATGCCAGTGGAGTGCCGCAAGACCTGATTGTACGCGACATCCCCGTCAATGCTCCCGCTCCCGCCCTCGATTCAGGCAAAAGTGATAACTTGTTCTATGCCGGCTATTACTACAACGTACGTATCGGCATCTACGCCACCCAACAAATCAACGCTACCGCCACTTTAACTACCTGGAAACCGGGCGGTGACTCCGTAGACGTACCCATAGAGTAAAGGCGGAAAGCACCCGCATAAAAACAGAAAAAGTGTAATGAGTAAAAAGAAAAACATATCGTACCTGTTCGGCCTCGCATTCCTGTTACTGGCAGGATGCGACACAGACACTGCCACAGTTCCTCTTCCCGATGACGGGGAGAGGGCTGTGGAAGTGCGGCTGAGGGCATCGGTATGCACCGTAGAGACTACCGTCAGCCGGAGCGTCATTGAAGGCACGGCCCTGAATACAGGAGATGAAATAGGTATATTCCTGATGAGAGACAGTAATTTCAGCACCCCATACTTGCAGAATCTTCCCTATCAATATGCAGAGGGCGGACAACTGAGTTTGCAGCCGGAAGGAACAAAAGTGTACTACCCTGCCCGGCAGGACACGCTCTATCTGTACGGTTATTACCCTTATACGGCAACAGCCGCTGCAGACGAAAACGGTAAAGTATCCATTCCCGTTACCGCCGCTCTGGAAGCAAAGGACGCCACAGACTACCTTTACACCGGTGAAACCAAAGGCAGCAAGAAAGCGGCTGCAACCGCAGCAGGCATTGCCGTCTCCTTGAAACATGCCTTGGCACGGCTACGCCTCAACATATCCACCGACCACCCCGAATATACGGCGGACTCATACCCGGTGTTGCAAAGCATCGGTTTTACCACCCGTGAGGGACAAACAGGGACAATGGATCTGCAAACAGGCGACATCACATCCGACAATCCGGACACCGGTACATCCGTCAGCTCCGATTACCGGAACGAAGCATCCCCGCTCAACCTTATCCCCGGAACAGCCGGCATTCAAAAGGATTATCTGCTGCTGCCATACGGGCATGAGACTATCAGTGCGCTCCGCCGCTTGACATTCAGTATAAAAGAGCCGGACGGAAGCGAAAAAGACATCGTAGTGTTCGACGAAGCCGATGCCGGTGCAAACACTCCCCCGCTAATCGTACTGGAAGCCGGCAGCATAACCACCCTCAACATCCTATATACGCAAAGCATGGCTGCAAAAGCTTCCGTAAACGACTGGAACAAGGGTACGGAACATACATTTCAATAGAACGGAACTTACAAATCCCAACCAACAAAACGCTAAAAACCGATATGCCGAAAACCAATCACCATACACTCTCTTTAAGCAGCATCTTCTTTCTGCTGCTACTTTGCAGTTTCCCTACCCTGCACGCCCAGCAACTGGCAGTAAAGACCAACGGTCTGATGCTTGCCGCCATGGCTCCCAACATCGGCTGCGAATTCGTTGTGGGCGAACGGAGCAGTATCGACATCTCGGCTTTCGGCGCAGTCAACATCTACGGCAACAAAGCCAAAATGATAGGTCTTCTGCCCGAATACCGCTATTGGTTTAACGGACGCCCCATGACACGGGAATTTGTGGGAATAGCCGCTCTCGGCGTGTCCTACGACATCACATGGGGAGACCGCATCTATCAGGGCGATGCTGCCGGCGCCGGGATTACCTTCGGCTATGCGCTGAACCTGAGCCGACGCCTCAACGTAGAGTTTTACGGCGGATTCGGCGCCGTGTACTTCAAGCAAAAACAATACTACAAAAACGATAACATAGAGGACTATACCGACGGAACGGCACAAGCCAACGCCAACGGCTACAAACTGCTGCCTATCAAAATAGGTGTCTCCATATCCTATATCTTCAAATAAAGAATAACCGCCATGAAAAATTTCATCATAACATCAGCCGTTTGCATTGCTATGATTTTATCTTCCGCATCAAGCATGGCGCAACAAATCACTATCGTGTCCGGCAAAGTGCTGAACCTGCCCGAAGGTGAAAAAAAGCCGCGCCCCTTCCCCATGGGAGAGACCGTGCGTATTTTTGCTTTCAATACTGTGGCCTCGGCACGCGATGCCCTGAAAGCGCTTGAAACCGGCGGTGGCGGAACATTGCTCTTCGACGCCGATGCCGTGGCGGGCGCCGACGGATACTATGAAATACGTGTAGCGGAAAACGGCGCGCTAATCTTTAACGTGCAAATGAAAAACGAACTGCGCGAAGTGAATTACAAACAGGAGATAAACGCCAACATCGACGGCGGTATCGCTCTTGAGGAGGTGGAAGTTGTGGCAGAAAACCCAAACCCGCAACCCCGGCCCGTAGCCGGGAAAATAGTGGGCAACAAACTGATTGTAAACAACTCGGTAGCCATTCCCAGCAATTACGGCGCGCCCAACCGCCGGCTCATCATGCAACCTTATATCATGGACTGTACCACCGAAGAGATAGTGAGCTACATGGACCCGACAGTCATGGACGGCCCCGAATACGGACTGACGCAAGACCGCCGCATGGCCTACGACATCAGGAACGACAAACTGGCTCCCTATATCAATACCCGCCGCCAACTGGATGCCACACGCTTCAACCTGGACATCAACGACTCGGTACCCGTACCAGACCCCAGACGCATTTACAGTGTATTGTCCAAAGTTATTATAGCAGACTATACCCACCCTACATACGAAGCGGAATGGAAAATGACTACCTGCAAAATAAAACGCCCGTTGCAGTTTCTGGAGTTCTCGTTCCCCGATTTTGAATTAGACCCCGATAAATACAAGGAAACGCCCCGGCGCGAACGCCGGAATACGGCAGGCAATATTTCGCTGACATTCCTTGTGGGCAAGGCTGAGCTGGATCCTGCCGACTCTGCCAACACAGTGCAGATGAACAAGTTGCAGGAAGACCTGATGAACATCGTAAACGGTGAGGGCACCACACTGAAAGAATTTAAGATAACCGGCGTATCGTCTCCCGAAGGACGCTATGCCAGCAACCTTGCGCTTGCCAAGCAACGAACGGCTTTCGCCCTACGGAAAATCACTTCGGTAATACCTGCCGCCAAATGGAGCCGGGTATACAAACATCCTACGGAAACCCGTGTTGCCACTTGGAATGAAGTAGCCGATTTACTGGAACGGGACAGCCTCACTGCGGAAGCGCGGGAGATAAGGGAAATCACCGGGAAATATAAGAATCCGGATGCGCAGTTTGCCGCCGTATCGCGTCTGCCCTACTACTCCACCATCATCAAAGAACGGCTGCCCAAACTACGCACCGTACAGTACGAATACAAACATGAAATATTCCGTGAACTGAATCCGGATGAAATATTGGACAAATACTTGCACGACCCTCAATACGCCGATGGCAAAAAATCGTTTACCCGATACGAGTACTGGCATTTGTTCCGGATGATAAAAGCCCCGGAAGAAGCGGAGAAACTCTATCGGCGCGCTTACAGGGAAACAATGGCCTACGACACGAAAGGGAAAGAAAAGCCGTGGATTCTGGCGGCAAACAACCTTGCAATAGCACTGCTGCGCAGGGATACTTTTGACGTAGAGATACTGAAACCCCTGATTGACCTTAAGCGGAAAGTGAACATGGTGGACTCTTTCAATGACGGCATCAGCATAACCAAGACTGAAGTAAACCCCGAAACAATCGTTGCCAACCAGCTCGCAATGTACATACGCGCCTATAACTTTGAAGAGGCCAGCATCCTTGCCGACAAACTTCCGAATACCGAACGCTTCCAGATGATAAAGGCATTTGCCAACTGTCTGGGTGGATACTACGACTACCGGGGTGCAGCCACCGTAAAGGAGGGCGAGGAACGTAAAAAGGTATTCAAATTGGTAAAGGAGTCGTCACCGCTCAATAATATTGTAATGTGCATGGCTATGGAGACGGACAATTACAACAAAGAAGCACAGAAAGCATTGGAAGAACTGCCTGAAACGGCCATGACTAAATACATGAAACTGGTGATTTACATCCGGGAAAAGAAACTGTATGAATGGAGCTACGATAACGCCCTCGACTTTGACGAAGCCTGCAAGAAGTTGGAAGAAATCGTCAAACTGGATGAGAAATACTACAAAATAGCCGTTAACGACGGTGAAATCAGCAAGGAATTTATGGAATATTACGACCAGGGCGACTGGAAACTTTATTAAACGGATATGGAGAGTTGAACATCATGAAGAAACCACTGATTATATTGATTATACTGCACACACTGATACCTTTTGCCTTTGCCCAACAGCAAACGGGCAATAATCCTTCTCCGGCAACGCATCCTAAAGATACCGTCGGCATAGGATTCGATGCTACCCGGCAGATGTTCCAAAGACGTTACCAGCATCCGGATGCAGTGCCTTTCGACACACTATGGAAAAACAATGTGTATATCTCCTTGTTTGGCGGCATGGACAAAATGATTCCGCGCGGAAACACGGATTTCAACACCGGTCCCGTGGGCGGTATCGCCGCTAATTGGCAGTTCGCCCCCGCCCATGCCCTGCGTGCCTCATTGCTGGCGGGTAACTTCTCGCGCAAAATTGATAACGAAACCTTATTGCGTTTCGGACTGCAGGCGGATTATCTGCTGAATGTATCATCCTATGTCAACGGCTACAATCCCGGACGTATCTTCGAGTTTCTGACTATAGCGGGAGTCGGCTATCAATTATCTTCACTGGCAGGCAGAGTGGAACATGTGGCCGACCTGCATTTAGGTTTCCAACTGAAACTGCATCCTACCGCACATGTGGACTTTTATCTGGAACCCCGCTTCACCATTATGAGTGACGGCATAGACCATTCCTTCCAAAAGAACTGGCATAAATATGACATGACCTACGGTGCGACCGTAGGAATGAACTACCGCCTGAAAGCATGGAAACCCTTCGGCAAAATACGCATACTGGAAGGCAATCATTTTTTGGACAATACCTTTATCAGCATCGCTGCCGGCGGGCAGTTTCAAGCTTCCCGCCTGACAAGTGAAATGGGACTGACAAACTCCATCGGCCCGCACATCAGCCTGTCTGCCGGCAAATGGCTGATACCGGCATTCGGCTTACGACTGTCGGCATTCAAATCGGCCGATACCTGGCATAAGAAAGTTATTGCCTCTTCGGCGAGTTCGGCCGGTGAAGAGTTTTATGAGATGTCCGCATACGCCGGGGGACGCCTGGAAGGTATGCTGGATGCCACTTATTTTTTTAACGGCAGGCAACTCAATCCTAAATTCTCCGTCAATGTATTGGCAGGCGGCGAACTGGGATATATTCAAAAAGAAAATGGTTATCGGCCCGCAAAAGGCGGATATACGGGATTTACAGGCGGCTTGCAATTTAAATACCGGCTTTGGGGCGATGTTTCTTTATTTGCAGAGCCACGCACCAGTCTGGCATCCTATTCATTAAAGACCAACGAAAAGGAAGAAGGCAGATACGTGGCAAAAAAGTTCACAGATAATCTGTACAGTATCAATATAGGTATCGAGATACAACGTAGCGATGAAGAAAACCGCATGGCACGCTCTTTAAACCGTGATTTGTTTAAGCCTTCTTTCTTTGTAAGCGGCGCAATCGGTTTCTCCGTTCCCATACAAATGAAGCGATACGAACCGAAACGCTACTTCGACTACATGGCCACGATAAGTGCAGGGCGCATTTTCACTCCATTATCATCGCTCCGTTTAGCAGCGGATTACGGACCTCTGTCCACAGACCGAAAAGGGAAAACCTTGGAATATGATATGGCAAGCGGAAGCCTTGACTATATGCTGAACCTTACCAATCTGATGACGGGATATGACCCCGAACGCAAATACGACGTACAGCTATTTGCCGGAATAGTGGCTTCTATGCGGATGAAACATGAGAACCGCTTCTTTATCGGCGGAGAAGCGGGACTGCAAACATCTTACCGGGTGGGTCGCCGCTTCAAGGTATTCCTCGAACCCAAAATCCGCATTTACGGCAAGGAACTGCTAATGCAGGATAATGTGCAGGGGAGCGACATCATGATGTCGCTAAATGCCGGAACAAGCTTTTCGTTCTAAACGGGAACAGGTTATTTCAGAAGTTCATCAATCTTCTTAACCAAAGCCGAGAACTCTTCCGGATTATAAAGGCGGGTGAGCATCACGATGCGTCCTTCCTTATCAATCAATACATTACGGGTAATACCAGCTTGACGCAACGCATATTTGGCGAAAATATCAGCCCCCGGGTCCAATCCCAACGGATAGGTAACGCCCGTGGACTTGCCAAAAGCTATGACTTTATTCAACGGCTCGTCACGGTCGATGCCCATTAACATGAAATCCGGATCGGACTTATGCTTCTGCCATATATCCTTTTCGATAAAAGGCATCTCCTTACGGCATACACCACACCAGCTTGCCGTAAACTGCAACATAACCACCTTGCCACGGAAATCAGAAAGCGTAACGGTCCTGCCGTCTGTCAGCGTAACGGTAAAATCGGGAGCCACCTGCCCCACTTTCACAATATAACCGGTATCGTCTGCCTCTGCTTCCTGCGCCATACCTACCATGCTGCACAATGCGAATAGGCCAAGTACCAATGATCTGAGTCGCTTCATTTTTCTTTGTTTTTAAGTATTCATAAATAGATTTCCTGTCACAAAAGAAACTAATTAGGCATAACAAAACAAATAGAGTATGAACTCTTTGCAAATATTTAACTCATACCCCACACGAAATGCGCGGATTTACACAGACAGCATCTAATGACCGTTCAGTCATTCATAAACCGTCTTGTATAAATCCGCG
Source organism: Bacteroides sp. NSJ-48 (assembly GCF_014287405.1). Classification (NCBI taxonomy): domain Bacteria; kingdom Pseudomonadati; phylum Bacteroidota; class Bacteroidia; order Bacteroidales; family Bacteroidaceae; genus Bacteroides; species Bacteroides sp. NSJ-48. The sequence continues at coordinate 44,159 of NZ_JACOOD010000026.1, forward strand.
CAACTTATATTCAAAGCCTTACCGCTCCGAAAGCCCGTTCCTTAGATATTGGGTTTTATGTCCAACTTCACGGGCTTAATCATGTTTTCGGGCTTCAGGATAGTATCCAAATCTTCTTTGGGAAGTATATTGTGTTCCAGAACCAGTTCATAGACACCTTTTCCCGTTGCAAGAGCTTCTTTGGCTATCTTGGTAGAATTTTTATAACCGATAACCGGATTAAGAGCCGTAACCACACCGATGCTATCGTGTACATATCTGCGGCATACTTCCTCATTAGCTGTAATTCCGTCGATACAGAGCGTGCGCAGGGTATCGAATCCGTTCATCAGCAAATCGGCAGACTCAAAACAACATTGCGCCATTACGGGTTCCATTGCATTCAGCTCCATTTGAGCAGCTTCGCCACTCATAGCCACACAAAGGTCGTTGCCGATTACCTTATAGGATATCTGATTCATTACCTCAGGGATAACCGGATTGACCTTACCCGGCATAATGGAAGACCCCGGCTGCATGGCGGGAAGATTGATTTCTCCCAATCCGCAACGCGGACCGGATGCAAGCAGACGAAGGTCATTGCATATCTTGTTCATCTTCACCGCAACTCTTCGCATAGCCGAGGAGTAGCCTACAAGGCAAGAAGTATCCGAAGTAGCTCCCACCAAGTCACCGGACAGTTTCACGTCCCATCCGGTAAGCTTCGACAAAGCCTTCACACATTTCTCCGCATATTCCGGTTCTGCCGCAATACCCGTGCCAATGGCGGTAGCTCCCATATTGACCGTAAGGAATTCCTCTGCCGCAAAGTTCAGGTTCTTTATCTCATTGCGCAAAATGCTGGCAAATCCGTTGAATGTCTGTCCGAGAGTCATGGGCACGGCATCTTCCAACTGCGTACGTCCCATTTTAATGATGTGTTTAAACGCTTCGGCTTTGCGTTGGAACGCATCGATCAACTCCTCAAAATGTTTCACAAGTTTAAGGTGGGTATAATACATTCCTATATGTATGGCAGTAGGATAAGCGTCATTGGTGGACTGCGAGCGATTGACGTGATCGTTCGGTGAACAGTATTGGTATTCGCCGCGTTTATGTCCCATGATTTCAAGCGCGCGATTAGCTATTACCTCATTGGCATTCATATTGGTAGTGGTGCCTGCTCCCCCCTGAATCATGTCTACCGGGAACTGCTCGTGGTGCTTGCCTTCGAGTATCTCCTTACAGGCTTTAAGGATAGCATCCGTTTGCTGCCCGGTAAGCAGACCAAGTTCGGAATTGGCAATGGCTGCTCCCATTTTGGTAATGGCAAGAGCGTTGATAAACAAAGGATATTCGTTCAGATGAAATTTACTGATACGGAAATTCTCGATACCTCTGAGAGTCTGTACTCCATACATGGCGCTTTCCGGTATTTCACGGCTGCCGATTAAATCGCTTTCTGTGCGAGTTTTTGTAGATAGTTCTTCTTTCATAATATATGTTTATTAACTATTTCAATAAGCGGTCACCAAAGAATAACCAAAGATAACATAAATTGTTTTGTAAACAATAATACTTATTATTAGGTTAACAACATTTAATACAAGCCTTTTTATACACATATTACTATATATAATATGACAAAATGTAAGAACACACAGGATTATCACTCCAAACCATTAAATAGTTAATATATGCTTAATTTAGAAAATATAAAATAATAAATACAACAAATTTCCCCCCTGTTATTGTTATATAAGGGATTATTTTAGAAATTAGCCAATAGTAGAGAACATAACAACCTTATCTAATTTTTTAAATAATAAGTATATGGTTTTACAATTATTATTTGTACTGACCGCTATTATCATAGGTGCACGCTTAGGCGGCATAGGTCTCGGAGTAATGGGCGGCGTAGGTTTGGGCATACTGACTTTTGTATTTGGCTTACAACCCACTGCACCACCGATAGACGTAATGTTGATGATAGCCGCCGTTATTTCCGCAGCTTCCTGCATGCAGGCGGCCGGCGGACTTGATTACATGGTAAAGTTAGCGGAAAAACTGCTGCGCAAGAACCCGTCTCAGGTTACTATCCTCAGCCCCATCGTCACCTACCTGTTTACTTTCGTAGCCGGTACAGGACACGTGGCATACTCGGTTCTTCCCGTCATTGCCGAAGTTGCAACCGAAACCAAAATCAGACCTGAGCGTCCGCTGGGTATCGCTGTCATCGCTTCACAGCAGGCTATCACGGCAAGTCCCATTTCGGCGGCTACGGTTGCACTGCTCGGTCTGCTTGCCGGATTCGACATCACTTTATTCGACATACTCAAAATAACGATTCCGGCAACAATCCTCGGCGTACTGGTAGGCGCATTGTGCTCCATGCGCGTGGGAAAAGAACTGATTGACGACCCGGAATATCAAAAACGTATGGCAGAAGGCTACTTCGACGGTAAGAAAGTGAAAATCGACGATGTAACAAACAAACGCCATGCTATGATTTCGGTACTCATATTTATCCTTGCCACGGCATTCATCGTTCTTTTCGGCTCATTCGAAGGGATGCGTCCTTCTTTCCTGATTGACGGAAAAACAGTTTCCTTAGGGATGTCCGCCATTATCGAAATCATCATGCTTTCGGCTGCCGCCCTCATTCTGCTGGCAACCAGGACAGACGGAATAAAAGCAACACAAGGCTCTGTCTTCCCTGCTGGAATGCAGGCTGTAATCGCCATCTTCGGCATTGCCTGGATGGGCGATACATTTCTGAATGGAAATATGGCACAACTCACCGCCTCTATCGAAGGTATCGTACGCCAGATGCCCTGGCTGTTCGGCATCGCTTTGTTCGTCATGTCTATCCTGCTGTACAGCCAGGCAGCCACAGTACGCGCTTTAGTACCGCTGGGCATTGCTTTGGGCATATCGCCATATATGCTGATAGCCATGTTTCCTGCCGTAAACGGGTATTTCTTCATCCCGAACTACCCTACCGTAGTTGCAGCCATCAACTTTGACCGTACAGGAACCACCCGAATCGGCAAATATATACTCAACCACTCTTTTATGATGCCGGGTATCGTCTCTACGGCAGTTGCCATAGCCTTGGGATTATTATTCATACAATTTTTCTAAGCATATTTACCTTTAACCTATTTTTTAATTTAAACAAATTAAGTCATGAAAAGATTAGAAAAACTCAGCATGGTAGCCGTTATGCTACTGCTTTCCGTCACAATGGCTTTCGCTCAGCAGAAGCCTAACATCCATATCCTTGCCACCGGCGGAACCATTGCCGGAACCGGAACATCTGCAACCGCTACCAACTATACTGCCGGACAGGTAGCCATCGGTACCCTGCTCGATGCCGTGCCCGAACTTAAAAACATAGCTAACGTAACCGGCGAACAAATCGTCAAGATAGGTTCACAAGACATGAACGATGATGTATGGCTGACTCTTGCAAAGAAAATTAACCAGCTTCTGAAACGCTCTGACATCGACGGCATCGTAATTACCCACGGAACCGATACGATGGAAGAAACGGCCTATTTCCTCAACCTGACAGTCAAGAGCGACAAGCCGGTAGTTCTGGTCGGAGCAATGCGCCCCTCTACCGCTATCAGTGCCGACGGACCTCTTAACTTATACAATGCCGTCGTTGTGGCCGGAGCAAAAGAGTCCAAAGGGAAAGGCGTTTTAGTGGCAATGAACGGAAGCGTGCTTGGTGCTGCAAGCGTATTGAAGATGAACACTGTTGACGTGCAGACCTTCCAAGCCCCTAACGCGGGTGCACTCGGTTATGTATTGAACGGCAAGGTCACGTATAATATGTCGTCTGTAAAGAAACACACCACCCGCTCGGTATTTGATGTTACCAATCTGAACTCACTCCCCAAAGTGGGAATTGTCTACAGCTATTCAAACATCGAGGCTGACATGGTGACTCCGATGCTGAGCAATGGCTATAAGGGTATCATCCATGCAGGAGTAGGCAATGGAAACATCCACAAGAATATATTCCCCGTATTAACGGAAGCCCGCAAGAAAGGTATTCTCGTAGTCCGTTCGTCAAGAGTGCCGACGGGTCCCACTTCGCTCGATGCAGAAGTAGACGACGCACAGTATCAGTTTGTCGCATCACAGGAACTGAATCCCCAGAAAGCACGTGTCCTGCTGATGCTTGCACTGACCAAAACCACCGATTGGAAACAGATTCAGGAATATTTCAACGAATATTAAAAACAGATAGAAATGATAAAGAAACTCACATTTATACTTCTGGCTGCGGGCTGTACACAAATCATGTACGCCCAAAGCACGGAGAAGAACGAGAAGTTCCTTGAAAACAAGACCCTGTTTGAAGAACTCACCAATGTAAAGAAAAAACAAGATAAGTTCAACTTATTCCTTAATATGCAGGGCAGCTTCGATGCAAACTTCCGCGACGGCTTCGAAGAGGGAGCTTTCAAAATGAGACAACTCCGCATTGAAGCCAAAGGAAATATCAACAACTGGCTTTCGTACCGATACAGACAACGGCTGAACCGCTCGAACGACAGTAGCGGCAACATAGACAACCTTCCTACTTCCATTGACATTGCAGGGATAGGTGTGAAACTGGGAAAAGGATTTTCTATTTTTGCCGGTAAGCAATGCACCGCATACGGCGGTATCGAGTTCGACCTGAATCCTATCGAAATATATGAATACAGCGATATGATTGAGAACATGAGTAACTTCATGACCGGTTTGAACATCGGATATGACATCAATACCCACCAACAGCTGAACCTGCAAATACTGGACAGCCGCAACGGCTCTTTCAACAAGACGTATGGGGTTGAAACCGAAGACGGCGAACAGCCTGCCATAGAATCGGGCAAGCTGCCGCTTGTGTACACCCTGAACTGGAACGGTAATTTCAATGACATATTCAAGACACGCTGGTCCGCCTCTATCATGAACGAAGCAAAGGACAAGAATCTTTATTATTTTGCATTTGGTAATGAATTGAACTTGAATAAGTTCAACATGTTCCTCGACTTCATGTACTCCAAAGAAGGTATCGACCGCAAGGGTATCATGACAGGGATAACGGGCAGTATGGAAGGACACAATGCTTTCGATGCCGGATATTTTTCAATGGTAACCAAGTTGAATTACCGTTTCCTGCCTAAATGGAACGCTTTCGTAAAAGGAATGTATGAAACAGCATCTCTCACCAAACAGCAGGGAGATTTGGAAAAAGGCAAATACCGCACTGCATGGGGTTATTTTGCCGGTGTGGAGTTCTATCCTATGAATACCAACTTGCATTTCTTCCTTACATACGTAGGACGTTCCTATGACTTCACCGCCCGCGCCAAAGCACTCGGACAAGAGAACTATTCTACAAACAGAGTATCGGTGGGATTCATTTATCAGTTACCGATGTTCTAGATTTTTACGTTGCTCCCCGTTAGACAATGCTCGTGCCGAACGTGCCCAAAAGAAAATCCCTCTCAGAAATAATCTGAGAGGGATTATTGAGGTTCCTGGCGGATTCGAACCGCCGTACACGGTTTTGCAGACCGCTGACTAAGCCACTCATCCAAGGAACCAATCTTTCTCGTTTGCGGTTGCAAAGGTAGTCATTTTTTTGAAACTACCAACTATCAACAGCATTTTTTCTTTATTTCTTTTTTACCGCCACTGCATTCCGAGCGTTTCTTTTCGTACAATTGCTTTAATTCACAGCCTGTTGCACAATTCTCGCAAGGATTACGCTTTTCTCTTACTTTCATGAAAAAAGCATAAACACGCTGTCCGATACGGACGATACACAACAATAAGATGAGAGCTACCGCCCAATTTTGCCAATTACTCATCCAAACAGCCCCCCTATCTGATAAATTGCAAAGGACATCACCCATGCAAGGACAGTAGTGTACACCGCTGCAAACAAAGCCCATTTCCAACTGCCCGATTCTCCTTTAATGGCCGCTAAGGTGGCGATGCACGGGAAATATATCAATACAAACACCATATAGCCAAAAGCCACCAACGGAGTAATCGGAATCCGTTCGCCCAAGCTCACCGCATCGGCTTCGGCATCATCTGCATACAGAACTCCCAGCGTACTTACCACCAGTTCCTTGGCCCCTACACCGGAAAGGATACCGACACCCAGTTTCCAATCAAAACCTAACGGCGCTATCACCGGTTCCACAGCCTTGCCTATTCTGCCGATATACGAGTTTTCCTGCTGCTCGGCCACATCCTGATATGCATCGTGGTCCGGATAATACCCCAACGCCCATATCACAATGGAAGCCACCATGATGATACCTCCCATTTTGCGCAGATATTGCGCGCCTTTCTCCCAAGTATGGCGAAAAATGGACTTCGACGTCGGTATGCGGTAAGGAGGAAGCTCCATAACAAACGGCGTGTCATCTCCCTTTACCAGAAAGCGACAGAAAAGCCGTGCCATAACCACAGCCAGTAAAATGCCGATAGCATAGATTATCAGCAATACCAAACTGGCATTGTTCGGGAAAAACGCCCCCACCAACAGCAAATAAATAGGCAAACGTGCACTGCACGACATCAGCGGATTGATAAGCATGGTCACCAGTCGGCTCTTCCGGTTTTCAATAGTACGCGAGGCCATAATAGCCGGTACATTGCAACCGAATCCCATAATCAGAGGGATAAAGGACTTGCCGTGTAGTCCCATCTTATGCATTATCTTATCCATGATAAAGGCGGCACGCGCCATATATCCGGAATCCTCCATCAAAGATATGAAGAAATATAGAATCAAGATATTGGGCAAAAAGACAATCACCCCGCCTACACCGCCGATAATGCCGTCCACCAACAAATCCTTCAGCGGCCCTTCAGACATGTTGTCACGCACCAGACTGCCCAACGCACCTACCAGCCATTCAATGCCCTGCATGGGATAATCTCCCAAGATGAATGTTCCTTCAAACATCAGATACAGGAACAGAAAAAAGATGGGATACCCCCATACGCGATGCGTCACAATGGAATCTATCACACGCGTTGTACGTGCCGTATCCTCTTGCTTGTCCACATAGGTTTCGCGAAGCGCGCCGGCGATAAAACCGTATTTGGCATCTGTAATGGCCTGCTCGCTATCTTCGTTTATTGCATTGCGCAGGCGTTGTACTTCACGGTTACGGACTTCAATAATATCCTTCCCATTGGGAAACTCCTGTACGGTCTTCTCCAAATCCTCGTCATTCTCCAGCAACTTAATAGCAAGAAAGCGCGTGGAGTATTTATACCGTATATTCTCGTTGACACTGATTATGCGTTTCACCTCTTCAATGCTCCGCTCCAATTCCGGCCCGTGATTGATGTGGATGTGGCGGTAGAAGCCTGCCGGATGCTCTTTCTCCTCCTTGTGAGTGCCAAAATCGTGGTCGGGTACATACTCCTTGTGCCAGTTGCGCAAATCATTCAGGATTTCGGCACGTATCTTACCTTTTTTATCCAGAAAATCACCACCCTCGTAAATACCGATGATAATATGGAAAAGCTGTTCTATGCCTTTTCCGGTGCGGCTGATGGTAGGCAGCATCGGCACGCCAAACAACTGACCGAGTTTTACGTAATCCAACGTGTTCCCGCTTGCTTCCAGTTCGTCGTACATGTTAAGCGCAATAACCATGCGCACGTTCATGTCAATTAACTGGGTGGTGAGATACAGGTTCCGCTCCAGATTGGAAGAGTCCACCACATTAATAATGATATCCGGAGTTTCGTTGATGATGTGATGGCGCACATAAATCTCTTCGGGAGAATAGGCAGAGAGCGAATAAGTGCCAGGCAAGTCGACAATGCGGAAATGATACCCCTGAAAGTCAAAATACCCCTCTTTAGCATCTACGGTGACACCGCTGTAATTACCCACATGCTCGTGCGAACCCGAGGCGATGTTGAAAAGGGATGTCTTGCCGCAATTGGGATTACCCACCAAAGCGACATTGATGGTGCGGCGTTTTCCCAAAGCGATACGTTTCAGTTCCTCTTCGTCCAAACGCATATCTTCGCTCCACCCCTCGTGATAGTCGAGCTGCACGGACTCCCGACACATTTCCTTTTCACCGACAATCTCAATCATCTCAGCTTCCTGACGCCGTAAAGAGATTTCATATCCCATCACCTTATACTTGATGGGGTCTTTTAGAGGGGCGTTCAGCAACACCTCAACGGTTTTCCCCTTGATAAATCCCATTTCCACGATTCGCTTACGGAAACCTCCGTGTCCCAGCACTTTAACGATTACTCCCTTCTCACCGGTTTTCAATTCGGACAAACGCATAGTTTTCTGCCTTTTTTATTTTTGCCGCAAAGATAAAGGATAAGTCCGTATAGCGCAAATAATTTAGAATGTTTTTAAATAAGAGACATCAAAGAGAGCCGATTCTGCATTGTAAGCAAGCTGACAACGGTCTGCCAAAGCAACCTTTCGGCACGGAAGTAACAAAATCCGGGAAGAAACATGTATATTTGCCGCTATGGAAAAGGAAAAAGTAGCACAATATATCAACCGGAAACAGCTTTTGCAACCGACAGACAAGGTACTTGTCGCCCTAAGCGGCGGTGCGGATTCCGTCGCTTTATTACGACTGTTGCAAGCATCGGGCTACGACTGCGAAGCTGCGCACTGTAATTTTCACCTGCGAGGTGCAGAATCCGACAGAGATGAGGCATTTGTCCGCCAACTGTGCGTAAAACAACAAGTGTCGCTACACACCGTCCACTTCGACACCGCGCGCACTGCCGAAGAACGGCATATCTCCATTGAAATGGCCGCACGCGAACTGCGTTACGGATGGTTTGAGGAAATACGGCAGAAAATCAATGCCGACGCCATTGCCGTAGCCCATCACCAGGACGACAGCGTGGAAACCCTCCTGCTGAACCTGATACGTGGTACGGGCATCAACGGGTTACGGGGAATACGCCCCAAAAACGGGCACATCGTACGTCCGCTGCTTTGCCTGGAACGCAAAGAAATCATCAGTTATCTGAACCGCATAGGGCAGGATTACGTAACAGACAGCACCAATCTGCAGGATGAATACACTCGTAACAAAATACGCTTGAACCTGTTGCCCATGATGCAGGAAATCAACCCATCCGTCAAAGAAAGCATTCTCAATACCGCCGAGCATCTGGATGGCGCATCCGCCATATATAAACAAGGGATAAACGAAGGCATAAAACGGGTGCGGACAGCAGAGGGCATCTGCATCGAGAGACTGATGCAGGAACCGGCCCCCGCAACATTACTGTTTGAAATCCTATACCCGCTCGGCTTTAACACCGCCCAAATCGGAGACATATACCGTTCGCTGGAAGGACAGCCGGGAAAAATCTTCACTTCGGAATATTGGTGCATTGTGAAAGACCGCGAATATCTGCTGATTGAAGCACACCGACAACCCATACAACCCGCACTGGCAATGGAAGAGTATGCCTTTACCCCGGACTTTGTCATTCCCCGCGACAAGAGCACTGCCTGCTTTGATGCGGACAAACTGACACATCCTCTCCTTCTGCGCCCCTGGCGACAAGGGGACTCTTTTATTCCATTCGGCATGAAAGGCCGGAAAAAAGTAAGCGACTATATGACCGACCGGAAGTTCTCCCTTTTGCGCAAAGAGCAGCAATGGGTATTATGTTGCGGCGAAGAGATTATCTGGCTGATAGGTGAAAGAACGGACAACCGTTTCCGCATCGATGCCTCTACAAAACGGGTACTCACAGTCCGGCTTCTTCCCGCCGGGGACAGTCCTGCCACACCCTAAGACCCAAGCGGTATAACTCTGCATCCGAAGAATACCCCATTATCCATTTCATCTTTAGGTTAGGGATATTCAGTAAATGTCCCTAAAAAATAAGATGGCATATGAAGATGATAGGACATGACCACTTCATATGCCATTCTTATTGCCATTTTTCGGTGCTTTCTCACATAATTCTATC